>JBJKPL010000225.1:0-7420 GCA_046706345.1 Candidatus Sulfidibacterium sp. | reverse complement strand
CAATGATCATTAGATTTACAATCTTTTTCATAATTGAATTGTTTAGTGATTAAATTTTGTATTTGATGAAAGAAGGCACCCCAGGGTGCTCCTCTCGTTGACGAAGTTAAGAAAAATGAGCGTTTCGTGACGCCTTTGATCCTTATTTTGACTCCGCCGAATCGGAAATCCTCTGATTTGACTACCGGTTTCCACCAAAACGCCAGGATAAAGGCAATTGCACCAGTATTTTATAAAAAATATCTTAATTTGTTTGGATCCTACATTATTTTGTTAATTTTGCGAGTGAATATTCACTCACATTTTTTGAAAATGGATTTAAGTAAAAGACAATCGGAAATCAGCAATGCTGCCATCAAGCTGATCGGGGAGGGGGGTATTCAGGCGTTGACCATCAAGAACCTGTCTGCAGAGATCGGGGTGGTGGAATCAGCGCTATACCGTCATTTCAAAAGCAAGACCGATGTACTCAGTGCGCTGCTGGATTACCTTGAGTCGGTTATGGAAACCAATTTCAGCGGCGTAAAAGACCTGGAAGCGGGACCATTTGAAAAGATTGAAAAACTGATCGATTGTCAGCTGAAGCTTTTTTCCGAAACGCCTTCTTATGCCGTGGTGATCCTGTCAGACGGTCTGTACAAGAATGACCAGGTCCTGTACGGCAAGCTGTCCAACATCATGAAAAGCTCCCGGACCACCTTCGTCAGCATCATCGGCGAAGGGCAACGTGCCGGGATGATCCGCCAGGATGTGGCCAGTGACCAGATTGCCTTTATCATCATGGGCAGCATCCGCCTCAGCGTGAATCAATGGGCGCTTTCGGGCTTTGGTTTTGACCTGGAAAAACGCGGAAAGGGCCTTTTCCAGACCTTAAAAACCCTGATCCAACCTCCTGTTAAAGAATAAAAACAACTTGTTATGATTGTAAAACAAATGAAAGACGTGGAACCCGGGCAAAATGTCCATGGTGTGGAAACCCGCAAGTTTCACGATGATGAACATGCGCAGGCAGTTCATATCACCCTGAAACCGGGTGAAAAACTGAAACGGCACATCACCCCGGTGGACGTTTTCTTTTACGTTCTGGAAGGCACAGGAATCGCGGAGATCGGCCAGGAGAAACAAAAAGTAGGAAAAGATACGTATATTTATAGTCCCGCAGGGATCCTCCACTGCTGGTACAACGAAAGTTCCGAAATGCTTAGGGTTCTGGTAGTGAAGACTCCCAAACCTGTCGGGAAAGCAAAAATTTTATAAGTCAAACCAAAAATTATTATATTATGAATACAAAACGACTTTGGATCGGCCTTGCCGTTATTCTGGTTGCCAGCTTTGCTGTCCTTGGCTATTACGGCCATGAGATCTACAGCCAGAAACCCCCCATCCCGAGTAAAGTCATCGCTCAGGATGGTAGCGTAATTTTCACCTCTCAGCAAATAGAGAACGGCCAGAACGTATGGCAGTCCATGGGCGGCCAGGAAATCGGCACCGTTTGGGGCCATGGTGCATATGTTGCACCCGACTGGTCGGCCGACTGGCTGCACCGCGAAGCCACCTACATTCTCAACCAATGGGCACAGACTAATTTTGGGTCTGATTTTAAGCATTTAAGTACCGAAAATCAGGCTAGCCTTCAGGCCCGGCTGCAGAGCATTCTGCGTGCCAACACCTATAACAAGAGTACGGGGGTTGTCACCGTGCCGGATATCGTTGCAGCGGCCATCAAGAGCAACAGCGCCCACTATACGGGCCTGTTTATGAACGATCCCAAGCTGGCACAGGAGCGAAAGGATTATGCCATTCCTGCCAACACCATCAAGGATCAGACCCGCATGCACGAGATGAACGCCTTTTTCTTCTGGGCTGCCTGGGCCTGTGTTACCGACCGTCCGGGGAAAACCATCACTTACACCAACAACTGGCCACCGGACAAGACCATCGGTAATGTGCCCACTTCCAGCTTGCTGATCTGGACCGGTTTCAGCATCATCATGCTCTTGATCGGCATTGGACTGGTGGCTTTCTATCATGCCTGGAACAAACCCGGAGAAACCGATAAATCCCTGCTGCCGAAAAATGATCCGCTGTCGGGACTGAATCCAACCCCCTCGATGCGGGCCACCTTAAAATATTTCTGGGTCGTCATGGGCATGATCCTGTTGCAGATCCTCATGGGTATCATCACCGCACACTACGGGGTGGAAGGCAACGGTTTTTATGGTATTAAACTCAGCACCATCCTGCCGTATTCGGTGACCCGGACCTGGCACCTGCAACTGGGGATCTTCTGGATCGCTACTTCCTGGCTTGCTACCGGCCTGTACATTGCGCCCGCCGTTTCGGGCTACGAACCGAAATATCAGAAACTGGGCGTGAATTTCCTTTTTATCGCGCTGCTGATCATCGTGGTGGGTTCCATGTTGGGTGAGTGGATGGGCATCATGCAGAAACTCGGCCTCACCACCAACTTTTGGTTCGGAGAACAGGGATATGAATATGTCGACCTGGGCCGTTTCTGGCAGATCTTCCTGTTCGTCGGACTGATCCTCTGGCTGGTTTTGATGGTGCGCGCCATGCTGCCGGCATTGAAGAACCCGTCGGAAAACAAGAACCTGCTGACACTGTTCCTGATCTCCACCATCGCCATTGCCGGCTTCTACGGCGCCGGCCTGATGTGGGGACAACATACCAACCTGTCCATCGCCGAATACTGGAGATGGTGGGTCGTTCACCTGTGGGTGGAAGGATTCTTTGAAGTCTTTGCCACGGTGATCACCGCTTTTCTGTTCGTGAGAATGGGCCTGCTGAACATCAAATATGCCACCACCGGCATCCTGTTTGCCACCATCGTGTACCTCGCCGGCGGTGTGCTGGGAACATTCCACCACCTGTATTTCTCGGGAACGCCGACAGGTGTCCTGGCGCTCGGAGCGACCTTCAGTGCGCTCGAAGTCGTGCCACTGGTGATGATGGGCTTCGAAGCCTATCATAACCTCACGCTGAGCCGGGCTACCGAATGGGTGAAGAAATACAAATGGCCGATCTATTTCCTGATCGCCGTCAGTTTCTGGAACCTGCTGGGCGCGGGGATCTTCGGATTCCTCATCAACCCGCCCATCGCCCTGTACTACCTGCAGGGATTGAATACCACCGCAGTTCACGCCCATACCGCTTTGTTCGGCGTATACGGCATGCTGGGGATCGGGTTGATGCTCTTTGTGCTGAAAGGCCTCACCGACAAATTCGAATGGAAAGACAAAACCCTCCGCATTGCGTTCTGGTCGCTGAATATCGGCATCCTGTTGATGGCGCTCATCAGCCTGCTGCCGGTGGGGATCTTCCAGGCTGTCGCCAGCATTCAGCATGGCATGTGGTATGCCCGTTCTGCCCAGTTCATGCAACAGCCGGTACTGCAGACTTTCCGCTGGATGCGTGTCTTCGGTGATACCATCTTCTCCGTTGGCGTCGTATGCCTGGCCTGGTTTGTGATCGGATTGAAAACCGGCTGGTCGGTGAATAAAAACAAATAAAATTTCATGCTGCAATGAAAGCAACACAACAACTGAAAGAAGAACACGAAGGCATCAGGCAGATGCTTTCGGTCATGGAAAAGATTTGCGGCGATCTGACACAGGGCCGTGATCTGAATGCAGATCATTTTGAAAAGATCGTCGATTTCCTGAAGACTTTTGCTGACCTGTGTCACCATGGTAAGGAAGAGGGGATCCTCTTCCCGGCCATGGCCGACCACGGCATCCCCAACGCCGGAGGACCCATCGGCGTGATGCTCTATGAACACGAGCAGGGAAGGGGCTTTATCCGGCAGATGTCCGAAGGGCTGAATGCTTATGAAAAGGGCGATAAAGAATCGATAAAGCAAATCGTTTCGGCATCGGAGCATTTCATCCAGTTGCTGAGAAATCACATCGATAAGGAAAACAATATTCTGTTCATGATGGCTGACCAGGTTCTGAACGAACCGGAGCAATCCGGGATATTTGATGAATTCGAAAAGTTGGAAGTTGAGAGGATTGGTGAGGGAAAACACGATGAATATCATCAATTGTTGAAGGAGCTTACAGCGATCTATCTGTAAGCATGTTTGAGGGACCCGGAGTCACTCCGGTTCTTCGGAACAGGGTTTTTAAAGGGTTATCCGGTGTAACAGTCGATTGGTTATCTCAGCCTTCCGGTCTCTGTTTCTGACCGGGTAATCCTTTTTATCAAAGTGGCCACCACAAATTCAGAAACAAACATGACCTTGAGTTTGTCAAAAGTGAAAAAATGGTTCCGGAAAGACCAGCATGTGCGACGGGCAGTACAGACTGCTTTTCTGCTGCTGATCCTGTGGATCGGAGTTCAGTTCTGGGCCTTCGTCAGGTATTACCTGAGCGGAGGGCCGACAACTTATTTCCACCGTCCGCCGGGCGTGGAGGGATTCCTGCCCATCAGCTCCCTCATGGGACTGAAATATTTCCTGATGACCGGCCATGTCAACCGCGTGCACCCCGCTGGGCTGGTGCTGTTAATCGTTTTTATCCTGCTCTCGGTAGGGATGAAGAAAGGATTTTGCGGCTGGATCTGTCCGGTAGGGTTTATCTCTGAATACACCGGCAAGCTGGGAAAGAAACTCTTCGGCAGGAATTTTATCCTGCCCGCATGGCTCGACTACCCGTTGCGGGCACTGAAATATCTCCTGCTGCTGTTTTTTCTGTGGGTCATCCTCCCGATGTCGGCGATGTCGCTGCAGGTTTTCCTCAACGGCAGTTACAACCAAATGGCCGATGTGGAAATGCTCCTGTTTTTCTGGCACATCTCACTGCTTTCGCTGACGGTGATCGTTGCGCTGGTAATTCTTTCCTTGTTCATCAGGAATTTCTGGTGCCGTTACCTGTGTCCTTATGGCGCATTTTTGGGTTTTCTGAGTATGTTCAGCCCGCTGAAAGTCACCCGGAATCCCGATACCTGTACCAACTGTCAGCGTTGTACCAAAGCCTGCCCGGCACACATTCTCATCCATGAAAAACTTCGGGTCCAATCCGACGAATGCATGGCGTGCGGGGAGTGCCTGGCCGTTTGTCCCGAAGAAAATACGCTGGCTTTCAGTCTGACCAGACAAATGAAAAAGATCGTTCCGGTCAAACGCTATGCCGCCATCCTGGTAGCGGTTTTTGTCATCGCCACCGGCCTGGCCATGGCGACCGGTTACTGGAAAAGCAATGTAAAGCCCGGTGTTTATAAGGAGTTGATCTACAACTCCGGGAATTCAATTTTACGTCATCCGGAACATTTTTGACATCCGGAAACAGAACATAAAAATCAAATAATTCACCATTTAAACATTCATATCATGGCAATAAAAAAAGTATCCATCGGAGAAGATTGCACCGCCTGCGGCCTGTGCGAGGAGATTTGTCCGGATGTATTTGAAATGGATGATCTGGCCACCGTGAAAGAAGGCGCTGATCTGGCAGCCAACGAAAAAGACATCCGCGAGGCAGCCGACAGTTGCCCGGTGGAAACGATTCTCGTTGAGGAATAATTCTTATAAAAATAGCTCAATGGCGCGCGTTGCAAACGCGCCATTGAGAATTTTAATGCTCCAATACCTTCTGCACCCGGCCCACGATGCCGTCTTCCAGCATCACCTTGATGCCACGGGTGTGTTTTGGTGAACTGGTGAGAATGCGTTTTACCACGCCGGTGGTGAGCTCCCCAGTGCGCTGATGCGGCTTCTGGATCACTTCTACCGTATAACCAACCTTAATATACTCTCAGTGCGTTCCGTCCTGATATTACTCATCCATTATTTTTCTTTTTTTTCTATGAATGAATTCATAGCCTATGATCATTCGTCCGCCCCGGGCGGACGATAAAAATCCTTCTTTAAGGCAAAGATCGTTTTTTTCAGCATCCCGCAGGGATGGTTGATTTATAGTCCATGAGTAAACTCATGGACTATAAATGATTCCAGCACCCTCAGGATCGCATTGTTCACAGGGCTATGAATGAATTCCCGGTAATAGGACCTTTTTCAGTTTAATCCAAAACCTTGTGAACAGCATCGATGATGGTTCCGTCCACCCATTTGATCACGGCGACGATCTCATCGCTCAGTTTCGGTTTGTCCGGCACGCCGCAAATGGCTTCCGCCTCGGCTTTCAGTTCCTCGATGGTCTTGATGGGCAAACCGGAATCTTTGGCTTTTTCGATCAGATCCTTCCGTAACGGATTGATGGCGATGCCTCTTTCGGTAACGATCACATCGATCATCTCGCCCGGCGCACAGAGGGTCGTCACTTCCTCTCGGATGATCGGAATGCGGTCGCGGAACAGCGGAATGGGCAGGATGGTGGTCTTCCCGAACAGGGTGTTCTGCCAGCCGCCGATGCCGTGCAGCAGATACCCGTCGGAATGAGTCACCACGTTGGCATTGAAATGCACATCCACTTCCGTGGCCCCCAGCACCACCACATCCACCATCGAGGCAAAGTTCCCCTTGCCGTGATAGTTGTAAGAAGTGAAGGGCGAAGTCCACACATGGTTCGGATTGTCGCGCATGGACGCTACGCCGTCCAGGTCGAAGGTCTGTCCGTCGAGAATGTATTCCACCAAACCTTCTTTCAGCATTTCCACCGGATATTTGTTGCTTCCGGCCCGGATAAACCGCGCTTTCCAATTGTTCTTTCGCAGGATGTCCCCAAAATAATTTCCAATGGACAACGCCGTCCCGCCGGCGCCGGCCTGATAAGAAAATCCGTCGTGGATCAACCCGGTACGTTCGCAGAACTGTGCCGTCATTTAGGCGATCAGCAGCCGGTCGGGACTTTTGGTGATCTGTGTCGTGCCGGAAACGATCTTTTCGGCGATCCCCACCTGGTCTACCTTTACCACGTAATCCACATAATTGCCCTGGATCTGCCAGGGAATGGCCGGGAACGGAATCAGATTGTCGGTAACGACGATCACCTTGTCGGCATATTGCGAATCGGCCAGGGCGAATCCCAGCAGCCCGCAGGCCGCGTCGCCGTTCACGCCGTTGGCATTCCCGAAGGGATCGGCAGTAGGAGCGGCGATCACCGCAATGTCAATCTGTACTTCGCCGTCCTGGACGGCCTGATACCGTCCGCCGTGGGAGCGCAGGATGCCGATGCCCTGCATCTTGCCTTCGGAGCAGAATTTCCCCAGTGCGCCGTTCATGCTGCCTTCGATGCGTTGAATGGTGCCATCTTCGAGGTAGGGGATGAGGTGCGCGTGGCACGGGAAACTGGCGGATGGAAACCACCTGAGATTTTTTACGCCCAACTCGTGGGCGATGTCAAATACCTGATTGGCGATCAGGTCGCCGTCGCGGAAATGATGATGGGTCGAGATCGTCATGCCGTCTTTCAGCCCGGCTTTGATCAGCGCTGCTTTCAGG
>JBJKPL010000224.1:0-3306 GCA_046706345.1 Candidatus Sulfidibacterium sp. | reverse complement strand
GCTATCCTTTCCTGGAAAATCATGCCGGGATCACGGCCATGGCCCGGGCAGCGGCGGAAGAATTCCTGGGGAAGCACAATGTGATCGACCTCGATCTGCGGATGACCGCCGAAGATTTTGCCAGCTTTGCCCAACGGGTACCGGCATGTTTTTACCGGCTGGGCACCGCCAATACCGAACGGGGGATCACCTCCGGGTTGCATACGCCCCGTTTCGATGTGGATGAATCTGCCATCGAAACCGGAACCGGGCTGATGACCTGGGCCTCGCTGAAGCAACTGGGGGCCGTATAGCCTCTTTCGGCAAGCGATCGTTTTTGAAAACCAAATGAAATCTTTGAAAAATAATTTTTGATATGCTGGTAGACGGGAAATCATATCAGACGGTATGGATGGAAGGGACTTCTGTTTTTTTGATCCAGCAAAACCTGTTGCCGTTTGAATTCAGGATCCATGAATGCAAAACTTACTGGGATACCTGCATGGCCATCACCGACATGACCGTCCGGGGTGCCGGAGCCATCGGCGCGGCAGCAGGTTATGCCATGGCCCAGGCTTTTCTGATGACCCAGTCCAAAGAAAAAGCCGTCCTGATCCGGGAGGCCCGTGAAGATATCGAACACACACGACCCACGGCGAAGAACCTGTTTTACGCCGTGGACCGCGTTTACCGTGCAGGCCTCATCCGTCCTGAAAATGCCGTTTCCGAAGCGCATAAAGTGGCGCTCCAAGACATGGAATCCTCACGGGCCATCGGCAAATACGGCAGCACCCTTTTCAAATCCAAAACCCACATCCTGACCCACTGCAATGCCGGATGGCTGGCGTTTGTCGATTACGGCACCGCGCTGGCACCGGTTTATACGGCCAAAAGACAGGGAAAGGAAGTCTTTGTCTATGTGGATGAAACCCGGCCCCGCGGCCAGGGTGCCCGCCTCACGGCCTGGGAACTCAAAAATGATGACATCCCCCATGTGATCATCCCCGACAATGCCGCTGCTTCACTGATGGCCCAGAAAAAGATCGACATGGTTATCGTGGGGGCTGACCGCATTGCCGCCAACGGCGATACGGCCAACAAGATCGGCACTTTCGGGCGGGCGATCCTGGCCAGAGAATTCGGCATCCCCTTTTATGTGGCGGCACCCAGCTCCACCTTCGATCCGGATTGCGCCAACGGCCGGGAAATCCCCATCGAAGAGCGATCGCAGGATGAAGTCCTGTATCAAACCGGACCCGATGCCAACGGAAATTTGGTGAAAGTGCTGGTAGCCTCGCCCGGATCTGCAGCTTTCAATCCGGCGTTTGACGTCACCCCGGCAAAATATATCACGGGCTTCATCACCGAAAAGGGGATCATTAAACCGCATTTCCAGTCGATCCGAAAAATGATCAATACCCCTTTTGTAGCGAATCCGTCAGGAAACTAAAGCAACTCGTTCGCCAGGTTGGCCAGCTCGGAACGTTCTCCTTTCTCGAGGCGGATGTGCGCATACAGATTGTTGTGCTTCAACCGGTCGATGAGTACCGACAGCCCGTTGGACTGTGAATCGAGGTAGGGGGTGTCGATCTGATAGATGTCTCCCGTAAAAATGATCTTGGTGTTTTCGCCGGCCCGTGTGATGATGGTTTTCACTTCATGGGGTGTCAGGTTCTGGGCCTCATCCACGATAAAGATCACGTTGGAGATACTGCGGCCCCGGATGTAGGCCAGCGGGGTGATCATCAGCTTTTCGTTTTCGATGGCTTCGTTGATGCGGGAATATTCCTTGTCCTGTTCTCCGAACTGGTTCTGGATGTACTTCAGGTTGTCCCACAACGGCTCCATGTAGGGATTGATCTTCGACCGGATGTCGCCCGGCAGGTAGCCGATGTCTTTGTTGCTCAGCGGCACGATGGGGCGGGCCAGGTAGATCTGCTTGAAATTCCGCCGCTGTTCCCACGCGCCTGCCAGCGACAACAGGGTTTTTCCCGTTCCGGCCACGCCCTGCAGCGTCACCAGCTTGATGTCGGGATTCATGATGGCGTGAAGCGCAAACACCTGTTCTGCATTGCGGGGCATGATCCTGGAGATGGCGCGTTTCTCTACCCGTTCCATCCGGTTGGTGACGGGATTGTAATACCCCAGGGCAGAAGCTTTCTCGCCTTTCAGGATGAAATACTGGTTGGCTACCGGCGTCTCGATGTTCAACTCTTCCAGCTCAAAAAATCCTTCGGAATACAGTTTTTCGATCAGCCCGTTTTCCACTTGCTGGACCATGCTTTTGCCGGTGTACAGCGAGTCGATGTTCTTGATCTTTCCGGTCTCGAAGTCTTCGGCCTGAAGGTTCAGGGCCTTGGCTTTCAGCCGGAGGTTGATGTCCTTGCTGACCAGGATGACCTTTTTGTCGGTGTGTTCTTCTTTCAGCTTGAGGGCGGCATTCAGGATGCGATGGTCGGGTTTGTCCTCGCCGAAAACCCCGCGTGCGTCTTTTTTGCTTTTTTCATTCATGATCACCCGGAAACTCCCCTTTTCGGGACCGTTCAGCCGGCGCCATTGCGTGATGGAGGTCTTACCGGAAACCCCGTCGAGAAAACGGATAAACTCCCGGGCTTCGAAATTCTTGTTGTCGTTGCCTTTCTTAAAATTATCGAGCTCTTCAAGGACGGTTATGGGGATCGCTACATCGTTATCATCAAAATTGTTGATCGCATTGTGATTGTAAAGAATGACCGAGGTATCCAGTACAAAGATCTTCATCTGTTTGTTTTCTCGCTTCGCTGTCATAATAAATTCTTTATAAGAACGCACTTCACTTTCCGTAAAGATAGTCGGAAACCGGGCGGTTTTCAAGAGGTGTTTTACGGAGTTTCCAACATTTTCAAGTTCACAAATCACATTTGTGAACCGTGAAAGGTGTAAGATAAAAACGACAAAACCCAGGCTGTATTGTGAAGCTTCCTGAGCGAAAGCCGGCCACGGACAGCCAAAAATCGCACGCATTGAAAAGGACCTGATTTCTGCAGAGCCGGGATAAAATTCAACCCGGAACAAGATTATGTAAAACAAATCGTTACCTTTGTAAGACCATGGAAACCCAGTTGTTATATCAGATTGGAATCACACTGATCCCGGGGGTCGGGGACGTCAACGGCAAGAAGCTCATCAGCTTTTGCGGTGATGCCGAGGCGGTGTTTAAAAGTTCGCGTAAGGCCCTGGCAGCCATCCCGGGCATGGGAGATTTTCTCATCAGCAACATTCTGAATCAACAGGTGCTGATCCGCGCTGCGCAGGAGATCGAGTTCATACAGAAAAACGACATCCGGC
>JBJKPL010000223.1:0-4685 GCA_046706345.1 Candidatus Sulfidibacterium sp. | reverse complement strand
CTCCTTGAAATCTTCTCTTCCGGAGGCATAACCGACGAGCATGCGCGAGAGCGGTCCCACACTTCCATGGCGTTGCCTTTCCATCTCGGCGTCTTCAGCCAGCTGTATTTTCCATTCACGTTGAGCTGGTCGTAAGGCGGTTTGGGTCCGGTGTAATTCAGGTTGGTTTCGCCGTCCCAGGGATGTTTGCCGCTGTCGTCTCCCGTATCATATTTGTAATAGGAGTGAGCGATGTATTCTTTAATCTGTTCCGGATCGGTGGCGTCCACTTCGTGGATCTTGCTCAGATCACGACCCAGGATAATGCCTCTTGGAAATTTGAAGCTGGAAACATCGCCGTAACCGTTGGTCGGCAGGTCGCCGTAAACGAGGTAATTTTCAAGACCGCCTCCGATGGCGCCCCAGTTTTTATAGAATGAAGCCACGGCCAGCAAGTCGGGAATGTAAACCTGGTCGATGAAGGTCTTGGCTTCGTCAAGCAGCAGTTTCACATAGGCCAGTCTTTCGGAATTGAGCGCGTTGGCGCCATTGATGTTTACCGACAGCGGAACTCCGCCTACCAGGTAATTCGGGTGGGGGTTCTTGCCACCGAAGATGGTATGGATCTTGACGATTTCCTTCTGCCATGCCAGGGCTTCCAGATAGTGGGCCACCGCCATTAAATTGGCTTCCGGCGGCAGTTTGTAGGCCGGATGCCCCCAGTAACCATTGGCGAAGATCCCCAGCTGGCCGCTGTTGACGAATTTCTGGATCCGTGCCTGGATGTCCTTGAAATAGCCTACCGAGCTTTTGGGCCAGCTTGAAATACTTTGGGCCAGGGCAGAGGTTTTGGCCGGATCGGCTTTCAGGGCCGAGACGACGTCAACCCAATCCAGGGCATGAAGATGATAGAAATGGACGACATGGTCCTGCATCATCTGGGTACAGAACATCAGGTTTCGCACCAGATCGGCATTGGGCGGCACGGTGATCTTCAAGGCGTTTTCCACGGTCCGCACGGAAGCCAGGGCGTGAACGGTGGTACAAACACCGCAGACACGCTCGGTAAAAGCCCATGCATCCCGGGGATCCCTGCCTTTCAGGATGATCTCGATTCCGCGCACCATGGTACCGGAACTATAGGCATCGGTAATTTTCCCGTTTTTTACTTCTACTTCCACCCGCAAGTGTCCTTCAATACGGGTGATAGGGTCTACTACTATTCTTTTCATGATTTGATTCTTTACTTGTTTTCAGATTTTGCTTCTTGTTTTCCTTCTTTGATCAATTTCCGTTTTCTGACATTGGTGGAAATAGCATGGGCAGCCATACCGACACCGGCGGCAACGCCTAGACCAAGGCCGATCTTATCGGCTGTGGTTTCGATGCCAAAACCAGCCACTTCAGGAAGCCTTCTGTAAAATGGACCGTTATCCCAAAATCCGGCTTCGCTGCATCCCAGACATGGATGACCGGATTGGATGGGATAACTGACTCCATTGTTCCATTTGATGATGCCGCAGGAATTGTAGGTTACAGGGCCCCGGCATCCTACTTTATATAGACAATAACCTTTCTTTGCATTTTCATCGTCGAAGGATTCGACAAACAATCCGGCGTCGAAATTCGGCCTTCTGTAGCAGGAGTCATGAACCCGTTTCGAGAAGAAGGATTTCGGCCTTTTCAGATGATCCAGCTCCGGCAACTGGCCAAAGGTTAGGATCTGAACGAGGATCCCGGCCATCACATCGGCGATGGGAGGACAACCCTGCACATTGATGATGGGTTTGTCTTTGATGACTTTGTGGATCGGGGTGGCCTGCGTAGGATTCGGCTTGGAGGCCTGCACGCAGCCTGCAGAAGCACAATTGCCCCAGGCGATGATGGCCTTGGCCCCGTCGGCAGCTTCCCGTACGATCTGTTCGAAGCTTTTTCCTCCGATACAGCAATAAACGCCATCGTTCCCAAAAGGGATGGAACCCTCTACGGTCAACAGATATTTTCCATGATAGTTTTTCATGGTGTCTGCCAGCGACTTTTCAGCCTGATGCCCGGCAGGAGCCATCAGCGTTTCGGTATAGTTCAACGAAATTTTATCCAGCAGAATATCGGCCACCATGGGGTGTGAAGAGCGGATGAACGACTCACTGCAGCACGTGCATTCCTGACCGTGGAGCCAGATCACGGGGATCCGTTGTTTGGTTTCCAGCGCCTTGGCAATCTTTCCGGCAGCACTGGTTTCGAGTCCCAGCATGGCCGCCATCATGGCACTGAGTTTCATGAAATCGCGCCGGGAATAACCCTTTTCCCTGGCAATTTCATAATAGGTTTTTTCTTTGTCGAACATAATTCAATTTTTTAAGGTTTATTCTTCTGTTATTTGCTGGGGTGACTGGTATATTGCATCGATCACCAGTTCACCGGAAATACTTACTTTGCTGCCCAATTCAAAATTCTGGCAATCGCTCAGATCTATGATCACGGGCTGACGACCACAAATGATCTTCGCTGACTTTTTACCTTTATGATCCATCATTTCGGCTACTTTTCCCTGTATCTGAATGATCGCTTTTGATTTCATAATGATCAGGCTGTTGCCTCTTAAAGCAAGCAGCGTGCCTGAATGAATGGAAGGTGCGTGGCCGGAAAGAAAAATGTTTCCAAGTATTTGGAAAACAGGAAAAAGGAGTTGTGAAAAATTTTTTGATCTTTTTTCTTCGAAGGAAAGCGGGACGCCTTTTCTGTGGATTCCCGTTAATAGATTGCGTAAATCCGCAAACGATTACGGCAAAATATACCAGGGATATTGTCGGACGGTCGTCTGACGATGGTTATTGCTGCAGGTTGTATTTCTGGACTTTATCCCGGAAGGTAGAGAGTTTCATTCCCAGCAGCTGGGCGGCTTTGCTTTGATTCCCGTCGGCCTGGTTGATGGCTTCCTTAAGCAGCCGGCTTTCCACACAGCTGATCACATCGTTGTAGGGCATGCCTTCGCGGGTGAAGCAAAGGCTGCAGGCTTTCACGATCTGATCGATGGGGCTGTACCCGGTGAGTTCATCCGGCAGATCAGAGATCTTGATCTCCTGATCGGCAAACAATGCGGCGCGTTGAATGACATTTCGCAACTCGCGTACATTTCCCGGCCAGTGATATTCCATCAGGAGTTCCTGTGTACCGGAGTGCATGGTTAGGTCTTTCTTGGGGGCAAAGCGTTTGACAAAATGGTCGATCAACAGGGGAATGTCTTCTTTGCGGTCGCGCAGGGGTGGGATCCGAATCTCCACGGTGTTGATCCTGTAAAAGAGATCCTGGCGGAAGAGCCGTTTCTCTATCAGGTCTTTCAGTTCCACTTTGGAGGCACAAATCAGCCGGACATCCACCGGGATGTAGGTAGATCCGCCGATGTGCCGGATCTGATGCGACTCGAGCACCCGGAGCAGCTTGGCCTGGATGTTCATGGGCGTATCGTCGATATCGTCCAGGAACAAAGTGCCGCCGTTGGCAATTTCAAAAAGACCTTTTTTCTCATGGTCGGCATTGGTAAATGCGCCCTTTTCAAATCCGAAAAGTTCGCTTTCCAGCAGTTCGGCAGGCATCGCCGCCAGACTGATCTTGACAAAAGAATTCTGGCCCCGGTCGCTGAGATGATGGATGTAATCCGCAAAGATCTCTTTGCCGACACCGGTTTCACCCATGAGCAAAATACTGGTCGCTGAATCCACAACCTTGTCGAGGCGCCGGATCTGCCGCTGCATTTCCTCGTTTTGTGTGATCAGGGAAATCGAACCATTTAACCTGACAGCCATACTTGTTAGAAATTAAGCTCTTCTTCCGTAAGTTTTTCGTTGATCTCATCGAAGGCGGCGAGACTTTCCAACGCACTTTGTTCATCGAGGACCGTTAAAGCGGTACCCACATGGGCCAGGACGTAATCTCCCTTTCCGGCTTCTGGAACCCACTCAATACAGACCTTTCGAACAGCACCTCCAAAGTCCACATCAGCCATTCTGAGCCCGTCTTCGTCGCTGATACTGACTATTTTTCCGGGAACTGATAAACACATAGCGGTTGTTTTTGGAGCTAAAGTATTAAAAAATTATTCAAATGTAAAATATATAATAAGTAAATATTTGCATGTATTTTTTCAACGTTTGGAAAAGGAATTGTTAATAACCCCCCGACCGGAATCTCAGAAAAAAATAATTTAAGCCTATTTTTGCATTTTGGAAAATTTATTAAGGTGGAAGATTTTTTAAAGGACTTGAACAAAGAGCAACGCGAGGCGGTGATGCAGACGGAAGGCCCGGAAATGGTGATTGCCGGTGCCGGCTCGGGAAAGACCCGGGTGTTGACCTACCGCATCGCTTATTTGCTGCAAAAAGGAGTGGACCCGTTTAATATACTGGCGCTGACGTTTACCAATAAAGCGGCAAGAGAAATGAAGGAACGGGTGATCCGCCTGATAGGCGACGGAGAAGCCCGCAACGTCTGGATGGGTACCTTTCACTCGGTATTTGCCAAGATCCTTCGCATCGAAGGCCACCATCTGGGTTATTCATCCAACTTTACCATCTACGATTCCGATGATACGAAGAAACTGATCCGGCAGATCATCGTGGACCTGAAACAGGATCCCAAAGTCTATGCTCCGAATTTTGTCCGGGCCCGGATCTCGATGGCCAAATCGCACCTGATCAGTCCGGAAG
>JBJKPL010000222.1:0-5526 GCA_046706345.1 Candidatus Sulfidibacterium sp. | reverse complement strand
CGGCTGGAGACTGAAAAGCCACAAGTGCTCATCAGTCTGGGAGCCGGGGATATCGGGATGATGGTAGAAGAGATTGAAAGGATTTTAAGAAACAGATGAAAAAGAAGTTACCCATATTTGGTGTTTCACTTTTTGCCGTGCTGATGTTGGTGCTGGCCGGATATATCTACAACCGGTTCCGGAATCAGCAGGTAAAAAAAGTGGAGGTCCGGATCGCACAAAAAAACGGCCGGGGCTTCCTGACCCGGCAAGGCGTGTTGGCTTTGTTCGATACCGGCGACAGTCTGCGTCATGTGAAAGTGAAAAACCTGAATCTGAAAAAGATAAAAACCGAAATCGCGGGCAACCCTTATGTGGCGCATGCCGATGCGTTTTTAAATATTTCAGGAAATTTGATTGTGAATGTACAGGAGAAAGTAGCACTTTTGCGGCTGGTAAATGATCAGAAAAAAAGTTGTTATATTGATCTGAATGGCAATCTGTTTCCGCTGGGAACGGCCTATGCCGAGCGCGCTCTTTTTGTCAACGGTTATATTCATGCGCCATTGATCCCGGGAAAAAATGTCGGTGACAGTGTGTATTCCAAAACGCTGCTTCCCGGACTGTACCATCTGGCCCTGAAGATCCATTCTAACGCATTTTTGAATGCTGAGGTCAGCCAGATCTTTGTCAACAGTGAGGGAAAGATCGACCTGACCCCGGAACTGGGCAATTTTATCATCCATTTCGGAAACCTGGAGGAACAGGAAATTAAACTTGAAAATCTCGAAGCTTTCTACAAGCAAGCGCTTGTCAAGGAAGGCTGGAATAAATATAAGAGTATCAATCTGGCTTTTACAAATCAGGTAATCTGCACAAAAAAATAGGAACATGGAAAACGAAATTATTGTAGGATTAGACATCGGAACGACTAAAATAGCCTGTATCGTAGGACGGAAAAATGAGTTTGGAAAAATTGAAATACTGGGATACGGAAAAACCGAGTCGATCGGTGTGAAGCGTGGCGTGGTCACCAACATTGAGGATACGGTGCGATCCATTCAAACGGCCGTAACGCAAGCCGAACAGCAGTCGAGTGTCGACATCAAATATGTGAACGTGGGCATCGCCGGGCAGCACATCAAGAGCCTGCAACACCGCGGGACGCTCATTCGCGAGGATGCGGACAAGGAAATCATCAACGCCGAGGTAGAACAGCTGGTGCACAACATGTACAAGCTGAATATGCTGCCCGGCGAAGAGATCATCGATGTCATTCCGCAGGATTTTATCGTTGACGACGAGGACGGCATACGCCATCCCGTGGGAATGCTTGGAAGTAAACTCGAAGCCAATTTCCACATCATCATTGGCCAAACCGCGGCAGCTAAAAACATATATAAGTGTATTAAAAAGGCCGGCCTGGAAGATTCCCAGCTGATCCTGGAACCCATCGCTTCCGCGGAAGCGGTGTTGAGTGAAGAAGAAAAAGAAGCCGGTGTGGTACTGGTGGATATTGGCGGCGGGACAACCGATATTGCCATTTTCCAGGATAACATCATCCGCCATACGGCGGTGATCCCTTTTGGCGGGGATATTGTTACGGAGGATGTCAAAGAAGGCTGCTCCATCATCCGCAGGCATGCCGAAGAACTGAAGGTGAAATTCGGCTCGGCGCTCTCCAGCGAAAACCGCGATGATGAGGTGGTGGCTATCCCCGGACTGCGGGGACGGGCGCCGAAGGAGATCACTCTGAAGAATCTTGCCTCCATCATCCAGGCCCGGATGGAAGAAATTCTGGAGCATGTTTATTACGAAATCAAGAACTCGGGCTTCGAAAAGAAGCTGATTGCCGGCATTGTGCTCACCGGCGGTGGCGCCCAGCTCAGGCATATCAACCAGCTGGCGGCCTTCACTACCGGTATGGAAACACGCATCGGCTACCCCAATGAACACCTGGCCAACGATGTGAGCGACGAAATTGCCAGCCCGATGTTTGCCACCGGTATAGGCCTTGTTATTGAGGGGATTAAGCGCTACGAGATGGAAATCAAAACCAAGCGTCCCGAGGATATGGAGGAAGGTTCCAAAAAAGGCCGGAAGAAAAAAACGGAAAAACAGGAATTGGGTTCCAAACGGTTTTTAGGAATCATCAAGGATTGGTTTGAGAACGACGCCGAAGAAGTCTGAGAATTAACTTCATATTGTTTATAACTATAGCGTTAATAAAAATTCGTTAGCCATCTATTAAATAAATTTATTTCACGAAAAATCACAAGTTCATTTCCCGAATAAAATACCACACACAGCCATGGAAAACATGATAAAATTTACTCCCAAGCAGAAGACCTCGATCATCAAAGTTATCGGCGTCGGCGGTGGCGGCAGCAACGCAGTGAATTATATGTTCAAACAAGGAATTGAAGGAGTCGACTTTGTGGTATGCAATACCGATATGCAGGCATTGTCGGCCAGTCCGGTTCCCGTCAAAGTGCAGCTGGGCGAATCGGGCCTGGGTGCCGGTTCGATTCCGGAAGTCGCCGAACAGGCGGCCCTGGATTCATTGGACAAGATCAAAACTGTGTTGGATGAAGATACGGAAATGGCCTTTATTACCGCCGGAATGGGCGGTGGTACCGGTACCGGGGCGGCACCGGTGATCGCCAAGTTTGCCCGGGAAATGGGCCTGTTGACCGTGGGTATCGTGACCTTGCCGTTCCATTTCGAAGGACGCCGCAAGATGCTGAAAGCAAAACAAGGGATTGAAGAGATCCGTAAATATGTCGACACCCTGCTGGTGATCAGCAACGACAAGCTCCGCAGCCTATACGGCGATCTGGGGCTGGGCAATGCCTTTGCCCATGCCGATGATGTGCTGGCAACCGCTGCCAAGGGTATTGCCGAACTGATCACGGTGCATGGCTATGTGAATGTTGATTTCAATGATGTGAAAACCGTTATGAAAGACAGCGGGAAAGCCATCATGGGATCTGCCATCAAAGAAGGTGAAGACCGGGCTATTCGCGCCATCGAAGAAGCCATGAGCTCGCCCTTGCTCAACGACAGCAATGTCTATGGTGCCAAGAACATTTTACTTTATATGCTGGCCGGTACCGATGATATTACCATGGATGAAATCACGGTGATCACCGATTATATCTCCGATAAATGCGGTGAGGATTCCGCTAATGTGATCTGGGGCCGTGGGATTGATGAGTCGATGGGGAATCGACTCGGCGTCACGATCATTGCCACTGGTTTTGACGAAGAAGAGTTCTTACGTCAGGAACCCGCGGCCGCACCCGAACAGGCCAGCCCGAAGATCGTCTTCCGTGAGGAGCCTTCGGATATGAAGAAAAGCATATTTAATCTCAGCGACAGCTATGATCCTCAAAATGCAAAAAAGGAAACCACGGAAGAAGCGATGCATGTGGTGAAGAAGGAATCGCAGGAAGAGGTCACAAAAGAAAGCAAAGACGAAGATGCCACCTTCAGCACCGGAGCCAGGAAAGTATATTCTCTGGATCAGGATTTGGAGGAGGATAAGCACGAACCCCAAGCTTCTCATGGTGATGGTGATATTTTCTTTTCGCTGGACAAGGAAGAGTTGATGGTAAAGCACACCAAGCCGGCTGCTCCCAAACCCACCCCCAGGGTGGAACCTGAACCGGAAGCCAGACCCAGGGAAAGTGTGGAAATCGATACCCAGGCCAAAGTACGCATCCAGCGGCTCACCGAACTGAGTGCCCTGAAACCTACCGACGCTTTCAAAGAAGAGGAAACGCCGGCCTATCTGAGACGGAAGGTTCAGCTTTCGGAACCGCACTATTCCAGCGATTCACAGGTTTCGCATTTTACCTTATCCGAAGACAGCCGGAAAAACCCGATCATTAAATCCGATAATTCCTTCCTGCACGACAACGTCGATTAAGGAATAAGCATACGATTTCAAGATTTCCCGGAGCAGTTTCAAAAAAATCGCCGACCTTTGTGTGAAATTTCAACACCCCGATCGGGGTGTGGTTAAGTATTGACTGATATGAATATTCTGAGATATTTTACGGCATGCGCGGTGATCGTTGGAACACTGGGGCTGGGAAAAGCAATCGGTGCAACGGCCGATACCACCTTTCGGATCGTTGAGAGCGTCCCCGAAAATACCCAGTACGGCCAGCCTGGAGTGCAACGAACCCAACAGGCCTGGCTTGAAATGATCCACGGGGCAAAACAAAGCATCGATATTGCGGCATTTTATTTTACCAATAAACCGGGAGAAGCCCTGGCCCCGGTGATGAATGCCCTGGCGGCCCGGGCCCGGGCCGGAGTGAAGATACACATCCTGGTCGGACGGGCGTTTTACCGGGGCAGTGAAAGCAGTCTGGCACCGTTAAAAGGCATTGACAACATCCAAATCCGTATTCTTCCCGTGGACAGCCTGACCGGCGGCGTGCTGCATGCCAAATATTTCATCGTGGACGACAGCATTGTATTTGTGGGAAGTCAAAATTGGGACTGGCGGGCCTTGAGCCAGATCCATGAAATCGGCGCCCGGATCGACAACAAACGGTTTGCACAAACCTTCGAAAGTGTTTTTCATTTCGAATGGCAACTGGCGGTCACGCGCAATTTGCCCAAAGCGCAGCGCTTGGCGGCCCGCCCGCCGGATTTTAACCCGGTAACCGAAGGAGACCCGGTTTTGTTGCACGGAAGTAAGGGGGACGTAAGCCTTGCTTTTCCTGCTTTCAGCCCGCCATCGCTGGTGCCGCGTTGGGTAGATCAGGAACAGCCCGAACTGGTGCGGCTGATCGAATCGGCCAAACATACGGTCAGGATCCAGGTCATGACCCTGAATGCGCTGGTCTACTACGGCCCGAAAGGCTATTGGAAAGAGATAGACAATGCCTTGCGTGATGTGGCTGCCCGGGGTGTGAAGGTGGAGATCATTGTGGCCAACTGGGCCCTGCGCCAGCCCATGCAACAGTATCTTAAAAGCCTGGCGGTGATGCCCAACATCACGGTGAAATTCAGTGCGCTTCCTCCTGCACCGGAAGGATTTATTCCTTACGCACGGGTGGAACACTGCAAATATGCGGTTGTGGACGATAACAGGGCGTTTATCGGAACCGGGAACTGGAGTTGGAGTTATTTCAATACCACGGTGGATGCTTCCGTAATGGTCACAGGAAAAGGACCTGCCGGTACGCTGATCCGTATCTTTGACCGTGACTGGAACGGACCCTATGTTACCAATCTGGAACCCGGACATCAATACCAGGCGCCCAGAAATCATTAAATTCGATTATCAACTTTTAAATACACTTTAAAATGGAACTGGAAAAGATCATCAACAGCGACTTAAAAGAAGCCATGATGGCAAAAGATCGCCGCAAACTGGAAGCCATTCGGGCCATTAAGGCGGCGCTGCTCCTGGAGAAAACCGGAGGCGATGTCTCCTCGGCCGAGATCCCGGAATCTGTTGAACTGAAAATGCTTCAGAAGCTGGTAAAACAACGGCGTGATGCGGCAGCCATCTATAAGGAACAGGGT
>JBJKPL010000221.1:0-1255 GCA_046706345.1 Candidatus Sulfidibacterium sp. | reverse complement strand
GTGGTGACGCCTGGTTTGGCGGCGGGATTGATCTGACCCCTCATTTTATTGACAAAGCCGAAGCTTCCCGTTTCCATCAAAGGCTGAAAGAGACCTGCGACCGGTTTGATACCGGCTTTTATCCGGACTTCAAAAAACAGGCCGACGATTATTTTTTTCTGCCCCACCGCCAGGAAACGCGAGGCATAGGAGGGATCTTTTTTGATCAGATGGAGCCGGAGGACGTGAAAGCTTTTGAAAAATTGTTTGCCTTCACCACGGCGCTGGGAATGCTGTATCCTGAAATTTATGCTGAGATCCTGGAAAAGAAAAGCCACCGGACTTATTCCGAAAAGGAGAAAGCCTGGCAATATGTAAGAAGAGGCCGTTATGTGGAGTTTAATCTACTCTACGACCGCGGGACCAAATTTGGGCTGGCATCCGGCGGCAACACGGAGTCCATTCTGCTGAGTCTGCCTCCTCAGGCCAACTGGCGATACCAGGATTCGCCGGAAACCGGGACCGCCGAAAGGGAAACCCTGGATTTTCTAAAAAAAGATATCGACTGGATCAACCTCTAAATTATGGAAAACGCAAAAAAAGCCGTTATTCTTGTGAATGTCGGAACGCCTGATGAACCGGAAGTGAAAAGCGTCCGCAGGTTTCTGACGCAATTTCTCAACGACCGCCGGGTGATTGATATTCCCTGGCTGGCACAGAAAATTCTGGTGAACCTGATCATTGTTCCTTTCCGGGCGAAAAATTCAACCCGTTTGTACCGGCAGCTCTGGACTGCCGATGGATCGCCGATCCTTGTGTACTTAAACCATCTGACGGAAAAACTGCAGAATCTTCTTGGCTCCGATTATCAGATATTTCCGGCGATGCGCTACGGGAACCCCTCGTTAAAGAAGGTTCTGGAGGATATCAGGAAAGGAAATTTCAACGAAGTGGTGGTGTTTCCACTGTTCCCACAGTATGCTTCCTCCACCACCGGTACGGTGGCAGATTATGTGATGAAGAAGATCAGGAAATGGCCGGTTATTCCTGAAGTCCGTTTTCAGGGGCAGTTTTATGACCATCCTGCCTTTATAAAAGCCTTTTCCGAACGCATCAGATCCTATCATCCCGAAGAATTCGATCATGTGGTTTTTTCTTTCCATGGCCTGCCGGTAAGGCATCTCGACCGTGTGCATCCCGGAATTTCCGAAAAGAAGTGTTCCTGTGCCTTAGAAATGCCGGTCCATGGCAAGACGTGTTATAAAGCCACCTGTTA
>JBJKPL010000220.1:0-8232 GCA_046706345.1 Candidatus Sulfidibacterium sp. | reverse complement strand
GTCACCAGCCACTTGCCCGGTTTCTGGGCCAGGTAGGCCGTCAGAAAACGGAACACCGTTCCCGCGTTGTGCGCATCGATGACCATGGGGATCTTCGAATCGGAACAGGTGGCAATAAAACTCAGGTATAGGCGCATCATATCCGTATCTTCCGATTCCGACAGGTTGTCGAAATGGACCAGTGCTTTTTCCAGAGACCGCATCACCAACAGACGGTTGCTGATGCTTTTGGACGCGGGCAATACGATCTCCGACTTTAACTTTTCACTCTTTTTCAATACTTTATACGCCTTCATACCAATTTATTTTTATTTTTTTAAATAAAATTCAAGGCTTTGCACCAGCAAATCATCTTCCACCGGGATGTCGAAAACACTCTCGCCGCTGCGTTTCAGCAAACTAAAGCGCGACCGGTTGCCCCGGATCTTTTTGTCCTGGCGGGTCAGTGCCACCAGTTCCTGAAAGATGGTGGGCGGAAAGGAGCGTCTTTCAAAACTCCGGTCGATGTGGGTAATGACCTGTTGCAGGTCTTCTTCCGGCAAACCGGTCAGCTGACGGGAAATCCAGGCTTCGCAGATCATGCCTGCAGCCACGGCTTCTCCATGAGTTACGGGATTTCCGGATTTCAGGAACCACGTTTCCAAAGCATGGCCGGCGGTGTGACCGAAATTCAGGATCTTTCGAAGGCCCGTTTCCAGGCCATCCTCTTCCACCACCCGGATCTTGTCTTTTGCCGACCGGATGATGATGGATTCAGAATCAGGCTGTATCTGCCGGTATGAACGGTCTCCGATCAATTCCAGCAAAGGTTTGTCCATGATAAAACCGTACTTTAATACTTCCGCGAAGCCCGATTTCCATTGCAGGTCATCGAGGGTGGCGAGGAACGCCGGATCGACCACCACGGCAAAGGGGTCACTGAAAGTGCCGACATGGTTTTTGAACTCCTGAAAGTCCACGCCGGTCTTGCCGCCCAGGGCGGCATCCACCTGTCCCAGCAATGTTGTGGGGATGTTGATAAAAGGCATGCCGCGTTTGAAGGTTGCAGCCGCAAATCCGCCCATATCGGTGATGACGCCGCCGCCGAGGTTCACCAGCAGGCTGTCGCGGCCGGCACCACCGGCGGTAAGACGCGACCAGATCTGCATCACCGTTTCCAGGTTCTTGTGCACTTCGCCCGATGGCACCGAAATGACCACGGCCGACTCCGGGAACCCGGCCCGCGCTTTCAATACCGGAAGACAATACTTTTCCGTATGCTCATCCACCAGCACGAAAATCCTGGAAAAATCTCCAAGGCAACTCCGGAGTTCTTCCAGTGAATTTTTCCCCATCCAGTACCGGACCGGGTTCAGCACGGATTTCTGATTTTTTGACTGCATCCTGCAAAGGTAGAATTTTGGCTGGGATTCAGATTAAATTTTTCAAAAACTTCCTTCCCGAAAGGGCGTTTTTTAAGATTTTTTTTAAGCTTTATTCACTCGAAAGATGTTGGGGATAAAATTTTAAATCTGAACTTTGTACGGGAGGATTTATTTTCTATTTTGCAGACGAAAACCGAAAAAAAAACGTTATTTTGTCATTTAGTCAAAAATCCTAATAAAAATGCCCTATGGACTACCCGGAACTCTTCCGACTGTTAAGGAATAACATCAATTATGACCAGGACGTCCTATCGACACCGGCGTCGGATGTTTACAATTTTACTTTTGAATCGAAAGCCACCACTCTACTGCCAGGGACACTCAATTATCAATGTGAAGAGCATCAGAAAAGATTCTCCCTTTCGGAAGACAGTCTAAAGCCGGCCATCGACGAAAATCTGTTGATGCTCAACAGCCGTGACATTCAGATCATAGAAAACAAAAGATTCCGGTACCATCTCTTTCTGCCGAAAGGCGTAACCCGGTCGCAGCAGGTGATTTTTATGTTCCACGGGTTCAACGAAAAGAAATGGGAAAAGTATTTCCCCTGGGCCGAGAGCCTGGTGAAGCGCACGGGGAAAGCGGTGTTGCTGTTCCCCATAGCCTTTCACATGAACCGGGCGCCGCTGTTGTGGAGCAGCCGCTATGAGATGTTCGAGCTGAGCAAAAAACGGATCGCATCCTTTCCCGGCATCCAGGCCTCGACCTTCTCGAATGTGGCCATCAGCATCCATCTGCAGGCAAGGCCCGAGCGCTTTATCTGGTCGGGATTACAGACTTATTTCGATGTGATCCAGCTGGTAGATCAGATCCGTTCCGGCCAGCATCCGGCGCTGGAGCCGGAAAGCCACATCGATTTCTTTGCCTATTCCATCGGGGGCATGCTGGCCAAGATCCTGCTCATGGCCAACCGGAAAAATTATTTCTCCGACTCCCGGTTGTGTTTGTTTTGCAGTGGCGCCGCTTTCAACCGCGTTCAGGCCACGTCGAAGTTCATCATCGACAGCGAAGGCAGCATGGCCCTGTATTCCTTCCTCATCGAGCACCTGGATTATTTCATCAAATCCGATGAACGGCTGTCGCATTACATCAGCGAAGATCATCCGGAAGGGCTGGCGCTGTACAGCCTGCTGAACTATCATAAAATGACGGGATACCGCGATCAGCGGCTCCGTGAGCTGAGCGACCGGATTCTGGCGGTGGGCCTTAAAAACGACCACGTTTTCCCTTATTATGAGATCAAAAACACACTCAAAGGCCTGGATGGAAACATCCCCATCCGGGTGGAGATCCTGGATTTCCCCTTTCCTTACATCCACGAAGATCCGTTCCCGGCCAACAAAAAATACAGCCAAGAGATCACCCGGGCGTACGAAGATACGTTTGATCTGATGGGAAACTTCTTGAGATAAAGGATGTAAGGTTCTGAAAGGATCTCCGTGTCAAGAAAGTGAAAGAATATCACACCGGACTTTCGGGGAAAGCAGCTTGCTTAGAGTATTAACTTAATTCGTCTTTTTCCCCGGCTCAAAAAACAACAGGTCGCCCAAAATTATTTTGTGACGACCTGTTTTATGGATAAGGATCGTATTCCTAAGCCTTAACGACTTCGCTGACGAGTTTGGCGGCTTCAGCCAGCTGAATGGCGGAGAGCACTTTCAGTCCGGACTGGTCGATGAGTTCTTTGCCTTCTTTGGCGTTGGTACCCTGAAGCCGGACGATGATGGGGATATCGATCTCGCCGATGTTCTTGTAGGCATCCACAATCCCCTGAGCCACACGGTCGCAGCGGACGATGCCGCCGAAGATGTTCACCAGAATGGCCTGGACGCTGGGGTCTTTCAGGATGATCCGGAAGGCCTGTTCTACCCTTTTGGCATCGGCAGTACCGCCGACGTCCAGAAAGTTGGCCGGATCGCCGCCCGACATTTTGATCATGTCCATGGTGGCCATGGCGAGTCCGGCGCCATTTACCATACACCCCACGTTTCCGTCGAGTTTTACGAAATTCAGATCATAACGGCTGGCTTCCACTTCCGTGGGATCTTCTTCCAGAATGTCACGCATCTGGGCAATGTCCTTATGGCGGAACAAGGAGTTGTTGTCGATCACCACCTTGGAGTCGGCAGCAAAGATCTTACCATCGGCGGCTTTGATCACCGGGTTGATCTCAAACAGACTGGCATCGGAACCCACATAAGCGTTGTACAGTGCAGAGACAAAGGCAGTCATTTCCTTGAAAGCCACACCGCTCAGACCCAGGTTAAAGGCAATCCGGCGTGCCTGAAAGCCTTGCAGTCCGACTTTCGGGTCGATAAGTTCGTGGAAGATCTGATCCGGAGTTTCAGCGGCCACGGCTTCGATGTTCATCCCACCACGGGGTGAATACATGATCATGTTCTTCCCTTCATTTCGGTTCAGTAACATGCTCATATAGTATTCTTCCACCTTTTCGGGACCGTCGTAATAAATATTTTCTTCGATCAGGACCTTACGCACCAGCTTGCCTTCTTTTTTGGTCTGCGGAGTTACCAGATGCATTCCGATGATCTGGTCGGCGTAAGTCTTCACTTCATCCAGGGATTTGGCAATTTTCACCCCGCCGCCTTTTCCACGTCCGCCGGCATGAACCTGGGCTTTCACAGCCCATTTATCCGATCCGTTATGTTTCTGAATGGCTTTGGCGGCTTCGTAAGCCTCATCGGGTGAGGCGGCAACAATCCCGTAAGGTACAGATACTCCGTAGCCTTTCAGGATCGACTTCCCCTGATATTCGTGTAAATTCATACGTTTAGACTTTTATCAATCATTAATGAAAGCCCAAAAATAGGACATTTCTGCCGTATTTCCTTGTTAGAAAACCTTAAAATTACGGGAAGTTTGAATTTAGAACGATTTTTAAATAAATCGGTCCTTAATCACCGGGTTACTGGTTGGCCAGGACAGCGCGGTAGCGGTTTCCGTTGGCGGGATCCACCAGGGTCATGGTATCGACCATCTGGCTTTTTTCACTTTCTGGGGCCTGAGAGAACATGCGGATCAGTTCGTCGCGTTTGGCATCCAGAATCAGCTGAAGGTCGTACAACCCGGGGCGTTTTTCATACACCTGGCGCAGGTCCTGCAGCGAAGCCAGCACGGATTTCATTCCGGCATACACATATAAGGCCATCACATACAGTCACTGGCGGTGGTACTGATACAAAAACCGGCGCAGCGGCTCATAAGCTTTGTTGAGCATTTGTGCCACAAAATGATAGCGGTCTTTGGTATTTTCTATGGCCGTCCAGCCGGGATCTCCCGAGTTCTGGGCGGACTGCACCACGCTCATCGCTTCCTGGTAGAAGGGTGTCCCGCCGTCGGGGGAAAAGGTGTCAAAGTCCACGCCCAACATCATATAGGCATAATACGCCAGCAGGGAAGTCAAATTGCCGTTGTAACTGTTGGCAACAAAGTTCATACTCTGGGAAGGCGTATAGGTGAACCGGATGTCTTTGTCGATCATGTTCAGCAGCGGGGAGTTGTAGCCGGAATGAAATACGGGCCGTTCCAGAATGATATGAAATGTTCCGGAAAACTGGTCGGAGCCTGCAATCTGCTGGATGTTAAAGAGCAGGGTGCCCTGGATGGGTTCTCCGGGCTGGAAATCGTAGCTGGTCCATTTCCGGTTGTTCAGGAATTCCGTCATGGCGGTTTTCAGCGAAGTGATCACGCCGGGATCGAAATTCTGGACCTGCTGGGTGTTAAGGTCGACTTTGAAATTGAACTCCTGCGCCGGAGCGACCCGGGCCATCAGGAACAAAGCAAGAAGGATTCCCAGGTTTTTCATGATATTTCCTTTAGCAACGCTTCAATTTCAGAAATAATATCGCCGGCGACCGCTTCTTTTTCTTTCAGTGGAAAAGCATTGACGGTGCCGTTTTTCTTCAATACGGTGATTTTGTTGGTATCCACACCAAAACCGGCCCCTTCGTCCTTCAGCGAGTTCAGCACGATCATATCCAGGTTCTTGCGCTCCAGTTTCTTTTGAGCATTGGAAAACTCATCCTCAGTTTCCAGGGCAAAGCCCACCAGGATCTGACGGTTGTTTTTCACTTTTCCCAAACGTGCCAAAATATCCGGTGTAGAACGGAGTTCAATCTTTTCGATACCCTTTTCTTTCTTGATCTTTTCCGAAGCTACCTGCACCGGGGTAAAGTCGGCCACCGCGGCAGCCATCACTGCCACATCGGCGTTTTCGAAGGCCTGGGTGCAGGCCTGGTACATTTCTTCGGCCGTATTCACGGGCACCACATGCACCCCGGGGAGATCAGCATTCAGGGATACTGGGCCCAACACCAGCTCCACTTCGGCGCCTCGGGCCACACAGGCACGTGCGAGGGCCAGGCCCATTTTTCCAGAGCTCCGGTTGCCGATAAAACGCACCGGATCGATGGGTTCATAAGTAGGTCCGGCGCTGATCAGGACTTTCTTTCCTTTCAACGTCAGTCGCGGTTCAAAAAAAAAATTGATTTCCTGCAGGAGTTCTTCAGGTTCCTTCAGGCGGCCCGGGCCGGAAAGGCCGCTGGCCAGATCACCGGATGCCGGTTCGATGTAATGGTAGCCCATCGACTGCAGTTTCCGGATGTTTTCGGTGGTGGTGGGATGCTGAAACATGTCGAAGTCCATGGAAGGCGCAAACAACACGGGGCACCGTGCCGACAGCACCAGTGTCATCAGGAAGTTGTCGGCCATGCCCACTGCCATTTTAGCCATGGAATTGGCCGTCAGCGGGGCCAGGATCAGGGCATCAGCCCAAAGGCCCAGCTCCACATGGCTGTTCCAGGAACCGTCGTTCTGATCATAAAATTCACTTAAAACGGGCCGCCCGGAAACGGTGGCCAGCGTCAACGGCGTAACGAACGCCTTGGCAAAGTCGGTCATGACCACCTGCACTTCGGCGCCTTCTTTTTTCAGCAAACGTACCAGCAAAGGAATTTTATAAGCGGCAATGCCACCGGTAATGCCCACAATTATTTTTTTTCCTTTAAGCATGGCCTGTGTTTAAAACACAAAGATAAGCTTCTTTTAGAAATCGGTAGCGGCTTCTTTATGCGGGTTTCGCATATAAATGTCTTCGTTCAGAAATTCGTGCACCGACAGCAGCGAGGGCTTGGGAAGTTTTTCGTAGAATTTAGCGATCTCGATCTGTTCGCGGTTTTCGAAGATCTCTTCCAGGTTGTCGCTGGTGGTAGTGAAATCGGCAATTTTCTGATCCAGTTCCTGTTTTAGTTCCGACTCAATCTGGTTGGCTCTTTTGGCCAACACAACCACTGTTTCGTAAATGTTGCCGGTTTGTTCGTAGAATTTGTCCTTCTGGCGTGTTACGGCCATCGTGTCAGTTTTGATTTTCTTATAATCCATCGTGAATATGATTTATAAATGTTTCATAGCCTTTTCACTCAACGGCTTTAATTCCTTTAAATATTTGCTTTTGGGATACATGTACAACAGGTTGTTATAGGCCTCCACCATTTTCTCGAACCGATCTTTTTGTTTATCCGGCACACTGTTGGCAGCAAAGGTATAATAAGACTGTGCAATGTAATACATGTAAAGCTCTTTGCGGGCGGAGTTGGGATAATCGCTCAGCAGATTCTGAAACGAGGTGATCGCGGCTTCGTAATCCCCCATTTTGTAATACAATAACGCCACATCGTAATCTTTCTGTTCGAGTTTCAGATGCAGGGTATGCATCAGCTGTTTGGCTTTATCGATCTTGGAACTGTTGGGGTACCGGTCGATAAAGGTCTGCAGCTCCTTCAGGGCGGTGTAAGTGGTCGACTGGTCCAGTTCGGCCCGAGGGGACCTCAGGTAAGAACAATAGGCCTGCAGGTAAGCGGCATCTTCCACATGGTCGCCTTTGGGATACATCTGCTGATACTGCTGAAAATAATAACCCGCCAGTTGGTAGTCTTTCAACTGAAAGTAACTGTTGGCGGTGTAATAGGTCAGCTTCTCCCCTTTTTTGGTACCCTGATAAAACGAGCGGATCAGGTCAAAGAACTCCAGGGCCTTTTTAAAATTCCCGCTTTCATATAAAGTGATTCCGGTATGGTATTTCAGAGAATTATCCGGACTTTTTAAAATCTTCGAATAATTTTTACAGCCGGAAAAAGAGACAAGGATCCCAGCCACAATCAACAGTAAAAAGGCCTTTTTTAGCATGGCGCAAAATTATAATAAATTATCATACGACAAAACGAAAAAAATACACTCCCGACACGTTTCATGAGGGCATTGATTTTTCCCTTTTTGACTCAGGGAGAGCAAAAATCCGAATTTTTTCGACACTTCGGCCTGTGGGGTTATTAATAAATGTAAAAATATTGAAAAACCTGTTCATTGGACAATTCCCAAATTTTTTCTTATCTTTGGGATCAGCCATAATCCACTGTTCTTAACCGGGAATTGATACGCCTGAGACCTTTACTACAAAAACACTTCAGTTAAAGAAACCAGTTTAAAAAAATTGTTTTATGCATGTAAACACGTCAAACCAAGAAAAGCTCGAGCTGGGAATTCAAAATTTCACCTGTAACTGGGGGGTGCATTTCTGTGGTTTTTACGAAACGGAAACAGAGCGGGATGAAATTATCCTGGGCTTCCTGCATGCCGGCGACGAGGCCGGAGACCTGCAATTGTATTGTCCGGCGGAGCAGTCGCGGGAAAATTTTGTCGCCTCTTACGAGACCCGGTTTCCCGAATGCCACGGGCACACCGAAGATCCGGAAAGGTTCAGCATCCTGAGCGTGGAAGCGTTGTATTATCC
>JBJKPL010000219.1:0-13054 GCA_046706345.1 Candidatus Sulfidibacterium sp. | reverse complement strand
CAGCAAGCCCGTCAGATGGCCCAGCGTTACCTGTTCACAAGCTCCCTTGACAGCGCCGCAGGAAGTATGCCCGAGTACCAGCAGTAATTTTGCACCCGCCAGCTTGCAGGCAAATTCCACGCTGCCCAGGACATCGGGGTTGATCACATTTCCGGCAATCCTGACATTAAAAATATCGCCGATGCCCTGATCGAAGATGATCTCGGTAGGAAGCCGGGAGTCGATGCAGCTCAGAATCACGGCAAAAGGATACTGTCCGGAGGCCGTTGCCTGGCGTTGTTCCTCGAAATCGCGATGCAAAAACCGATGTTCGGTGAACCGTCGGTTTCCTTCTTTCAGCAGCTGCAATGCCTTCTCGCCGGTCATGTTCTGCTGGGTTTTTTCGTTATGTGTAAGTGTCATGGTATTTTCTTTAAAAGTAAATTATGAAATTGAAAAAGTGTTATTTCCGGCCGGTATTTGCAGAAGATGCATAACCATTTGGAATATTAATCTTTCCTGTAGAGGTCACCTGATACAACAAAAATAGAAAAATGATCCGACCCGTTTCTCAAAAACCCTATTCAAAATTTTTGTAATTTCCCTTGTTTTTTAATAATTTGTATCTTTGTAACCTGATTAAGAGTTATTTTCCAAAAGAGAATTCAAAAAAAGCTGTTTGTCGGATAAGTTGGTAGACCCGTTTCTAAGAAACTCTGATCAGAAACAAAAAAATTGCCCTCGACCAAAAACCATTAAACCCATAATAATTAAATAGTTAAAGATGTTTGATTTCCGACTAAAAGTCTTTTACACCGCCGCGAGGCATGCCAGTTTTTCCAAAGCGGCCGAAGAGCTGTTTATCACCCAACCTGCTGTCAGTAAACACATCCAGGGACTTGAACAGCATTTTAAATCGAAATTGTTTCTGCGACAGGGGAACAAAGTATCCTTAACTCCGGAAGGAGAGCTGCTTTTTAAATACGCGAATGAAATCTTCTCGTTGTACAAAAAGATGCAATACGACATGGATCGGATGGGCAATCGCAACAGCGGCCACATCCGGTTGGGTGCCAGTACAACCCTCACCCAGTATGTGCTGCCTGGTTTACTAAACAAATTTCACCACAAATATCCTGAGATCCGGCTGGAAATCCTCAATGAAAATACCGATAAGGTGGAAACCGCATTGCTGAGCAAAGAAATCGATCTGGGGATCATTGAGGGCCGCAACAAAAAAAGAGAGATCAAATACACCGCCTTCCTCAAAGATGAACTCGTGCTGGTCACCCGATCCGACAATCCGATGGCAAAAAAAGGAGACATCACGCTGGAAGAACTGAAAGTACTTCCGCTGGTGGTTCGGGAATTTGGTTCGGGAACCCTGCAAGTGGTCCGGCATTATCTGAAAGAAATGAACATGCGCCTCAGCGATCTGAACGTTCAACTGGTGCTGGGAAGCACCGAAGGCATCAAGAATTTTTTAAAATCAACCGAAAGTTTTGCCTTTTTGTCCATCAACAGCATTCTGGAAGAACTGAACAACGGCATCTTCACAGTGGTTGATTATCCCGGGCCCAGAATGAACCGGGACTTTTATTTTATCTCGCTTCACGGAGAAGAGGAAAAGACTGCTATGTTGTTTGAGAACTTCGTGATCGGTCATCTGAAAGACCAAACCACAGCATCCCCGGGCCGGACTTCACTCAACAGCCTTTAAAGCCGTCTGCCTCCTTTTTTTCGGAAATATTCATTACATTTGGAACGGTTTCCTTTCCCTGTTAAGTTCCTAAATTTTCACCATGGCCGTTCGCAATCTTGATCATATTTTCCGCCCCCGGCGCATTGCCATTTTTGGTGTGACCCACGATGCCAAAAGCATTGGCGGCGTTACATTGCGAAACATTATGGAAGGGGGTTTCCCGGGGGTCGTGTATCCCATCAATCCGAAAAGAGAAGCCGTACTGGGCATTCCCTGTTTTCCGGATGTTCATCATCTGCCGAAAAAACCCGATCTGGCGATCATTGTGAACCCTGCCGATGAAGTACCGGACATTCTGGATGAATGCGGTCAGGCGAAAATACACGGGATCATCATCATGTCGGCGGGATTTAAAGAAGCCGGTGAACGAGGGAGACAGCTGGAAGAGGAGCTGAAGAAACGCTTGAAGCAATATCCCGAAATGCGGGTGCTGGGGCCCAATTGCATGGGGATCATCGTGCCCGGAAGCCATCTGAACATCAGCTTTGCCAGCGGCATGCCGCAGAAAGGGCACATTGCCTTTATTTCACAATCCGGAGCCCTGGGTACTGCCTTGCTCGACTGGTCCAAAGACACCAACATCGGTTTTTCATTTTTTGTTTCCATCGGCAATGCCATGGATGTCACCTTTGGTGACCTGATCGATTATTTCGGCCAGGATATCAACACCTATTCCATCATCTTATATGTGGAAACGCTGGGCGACGCGCGCCGCTTTTTGTCCGCCGCCCGGGCTTTTGCCCGCAGGAAACCCATCATCGTATATAAATCCGGGAGATACCCGGAATCTGTTCAGGCTGCCATATCACATACCGGCGCCATGGCAACCAAAGACAACCTCTGCGACACACTCCTGCGCCGTGCAGGGCTGGCCCGGGTATACAACATGGGCAACATTTTTGACTTTAGCGATCTGGTGGGCCGGAAAAAGATCCCGAAAGGCTTCGGTCTGGCCATCATCACCAATGCCGGCGGTCCGGGCGTTATGGCTACAGATATGGTGATCTCCTTAGGGGGCCAGCTTGTGCCCCTGACAGAAGAGAGCGTGAAAAAACTGGACCGCATTCTGCCGCCCTACTGGTCGAAAAACAATCCGGTCGATGTCCTTGGCGATGCCTCGCCCGATATTATCAGCAAAGCCCTGGAAACGTTGCTGGAACAGGAAGATGTCAATGCCGTCCTGGTGATCGTCACTCCGCAGGCTCTCACCCAACCTACCCTAACCGCAAAAAAAGTCACGGAAGTGGCATCCAAAACCAGCAAGTTGATCATGGCCTCCTGGATGGGGGGTCCCAGTATGCAGAAAGGCAAAGAAATTCTCAGCAATGCACAGGTGGCCGTGTTCTCCACTCCCGAGCAGGCCATTCAGGCCTACATGACCCTGATGCGTTACGCCCAAAACCTGGAGCTTTTGTTCGAAACCCCCAAGGAGGTGCCGGTGGATTTTAGCTACGACCGCGAAGCCCTAAGAAAGAAGTACGTTCAGGAAGTGTTCCCGAAAAACAATATCCTTTCGGAAAACGACTCCAAAAACCTGATCACCGATTACGGAATCCGCGTGACCCGGCCCCAGTTGGCTGCCAATGAACAGGAAGCCGTCAGTATCGCCCAAACCAAAGGATATCCGGTAGTCTTAAAGATCCAGTCGCCGGATGTGACCCACAAATCGGATGTAGGCGGCGTGATGCTGAATATCGACAGCGACGATATGGTGATCCATGCCTATCGACAGCTTCAAAAAAATTTCAAAGAACATGCGCCGAAAGCCCGGCTGGAAGGCATCACGGTGCAGCGCATGGCTGATACGCGTCATGCCGTGGAACTGATCGCCGGATTCAAAAAAGAAGATCTTTTCGGCACCGTCATGATGGTGGGTATGGGCGGCGTTTCCGCCGAGCTTTTCAAAGACCGCCGGCTGGAATTCCCACCACTTAATGAGCAGCTGGCCCGTCAGATGATCCAGTCGCTGAAAATCTATCCCCTGCTGGAGGGGTACCGTGGAAGCCCGCCGAAAAACATCGACAAGCTGGTGGAAGTGCTGATCCGGTTGTCGTATCTGGCGGCCGATTATCCCGAGATCGCTGAGCTGGACATCAATCCGCTGATCGTCACCCCGGAAGATGTGATCGCCCTGGACGCCCGCATTGTCATTGATCCGAACGAACTGGGGAAAGAAGACATCGATTACCGGCATCTGCTGCTGCGGCCCTATCCCGAAAGGCTGATCAAAGAAACCCGGCTCCCGGATGGAACGCCACTAACCCTGCGGCCTATCAAACCCGAAGACGAACCGCTGTGGCTCGAGATGCTGGACCATTGTTCCAAAGACACCATTTATTCGCGTTTTCGTTATGATTTTCAGTTCCGCTCCCACCCGGTGGCCACGCAGTTCTGCGTGATCGATTACGACCGTGAAATGGGGATTGTGGCCGAGGTTGAAGAAAACGGCCGGAAACGCCTGATCGGCGAAGGCCGCCTTATTGCCGACCCGGACCTGGAAATGGCCGAATTTGCCATCCTCATCACCGATCAGTGGCAGAAAAGAGGACTCGGCTTTCTGCTTACCCAGTATTGCCTGCAGGTGGCCCAGATCGCGCATGTTAAAAGAGTCGCCGCCGAAACCACCGCCAACAACAAACCCATGCTGAACCTGTTCAAAAAGCTGGGATTTGAATTGTTTTTCAACGAAGACTCCACGGTCAGCATTTCGAAGGTCATCGAAAATAAAAACAACGGCCATTGAAACAGGAACTTTTGCAGCGGGCCGCCGAAATGATCCGCCAGGCTCACTATGCTGTGGCCTTTACGGGTGCGGGCATATCCGTCCAAAGCGGCATCCCTACCTTCCGGGGAGAAGGTGGCATCTGGAACGAAGTAGATCCCAATTATTTCAATCTGGAATTCTTCCGTAAAAAACCGGCCCTCACCTGGCAGATCATTAAACAGGTCTTTTATGATAAACTCACCGGGGTTAAACCCAACAAAGCCCATTTCGTCCTTTCCGTCATGGAACAACAGGGGAAGATGAAAAGCATCATCACCCAGAACATCGACCACCTGCATCAGGATGCCGGAAACAAGGCGGTGATTGAATTGCACGGAACGTACAAAAGACTGATATGCACCAAATGCGGCACGGAATACGGGTACAGGTTTGCGGACCTGAACTTCCTGCCTCCGACCTGTATCGTGTGCAGGGGAGTACTAAAACCGGATTTTGTCTTTTTTAACGAGCTGTTGCCTGAAGAAGCCACTCAGAAAGCGTTGGAAGAAGCCAAAAAAGCAGACCTGCTGCTGGTGATCGGGACGCGCGCCGAAGTGTATCCCGCCAACACCATTCCCCAGCTGGCCAAAGACCAGGGGGCGAAGATCATCGAGATCAATGTGGCCAAAACGGCGCTCACAAACTATCTGACCGATATTTTCCTGAAAGGAGATGCTGCGGATATCATGGACCGGCTTTGCACACTGCTCACTTGTGCCGACCAGGGACCGGATGGGAATGCAGAAATCTAACGGATCTTATATTCCTTGATTTTCCGGTAAAGGGTGCGCTCCGAAATTCCGAGTTCTTGAGCGGCATCTTTCCGCTTACCGTGGTGTTTTTCCAGCGATTTTCGGATCATTTCCTTCTCTTTATCCTGCAATGATAGTGACTCTTCCACCACTTCCGAAGGATGGAAATTCTTATCATCGGCATGCCCCGGGCCGGAGCTAACGATTCTTACTTCACCGGTATCCTCCTGTTTTATCTGATCCCTCTGCTGCTCCTCGGCAACGTGTTTTACCAGCTGTGCCCTGGACCGCTCCAGATAAGGGTCCGTATTGCCCTTTTCCAGGATCCGGATCACGATCTTTTTCAGTTCCGTGAGGTCATTCTTCATGTCAAAAAGGAACTTGAAAATCACATCCCTGTCTGACATGGGTTCGGCATTTTCTGCTTTTCCCCTGTAAAGCACCGGTAACCCCGGATTGGCAACTTCCGGCAGGAACATGTTCAACGTCTCGGAATCGATCAGCTTGTCCTGTTCGATGATGGAGATCTGTTCGGTGATGTTTTTAAGCTGGCGCACATTGCCCGGCCAACGGAAATCGGTAAGCAGGGTAACCGCATCATCGGTAAGCTGCAAGGGAGGCATGCGGTATTTTTCGGCAAAATCGGCGGCGAATTTCCTGAACAGCAAGTGAATGTCCATCTTACGTTCGCGCAACGGCGGAATATAAATGGGGACGGTGTTCAACCGGTAAAAAAGATCCTGTCGGAACTTGCCCTTTTCGATGGCCTGCGGAATGTTCACATTGGTGGCAGCCACCACGCGGACATCGGTTTTGATCACCTTGGAAGATCCCACCTTCATGAACTCGCCGGATTCCAGCACCCGCAGCAAACGTACCTGTGTTGACAAGGGCAACTCGGCCACTTCGTCCAGAAAAATGGTCCCCCCGTTGGCCACTTCAAAATAGCCTTTCCGGGCCTCGTGAGCTCCGGTAAAAGACCCTTTCTCATGACCAAAAAGTTCGGAATCGATGGTTCCTTCCGGGATGGCGCCGCAGTTCACGGCAATATAATTACCATGTTTTCTGGGGCTTTGCGAGTGGATGATCTGTGGAAAGACCTCTTTTCCCGTTCCTGATTCTCCCGTAATCAGCACCGTCAGGTCCGTTGAGGCCACCTGCATGGCAATGTCGATGGCCCGGTTCAGCAAGGGCGAATTTCCGATAATCCCGAATCGTTGTTTTACACTTTGAAGGTCCATGCTTTTCCTGTTTTTTTATCGTAAACTGGCGCCCATTTCGCGTTCAAACGCCATTTGAATTTTTTGCATTGTCTTATCTATAACCTTATCCGTCAGTGTTTTATTTTCATCCTGCAAAATAAAGGACAAGGCATAAGATTTTTTTCCTTCCGGGATTTTATCTCCCTCATACACATCAAAGATCCCCACCGATTTCAACAATTTTCTTTCCATTTTATAAGCCAGCGACTTCAAATCCTGAAAAGGAATATTCCGGTCGACCACCAACGCCAGATCTCGACGGACCTCCGGGAATTTCGCCACCGGTTTGTACTGAACCACTTCGCGGGGGATCTGACGGAACCATTCATCCCAGTCGATATCGGCGACAAAGACTTCGCTCTTGATCCCCATGGATCTCTGCAAATCCTTGTGCAGCAATCCGAGCTTTGCCAGGCACTTTCCATTGGATATCAACTGCATCCCGTATTGAAAATTCCCGTCCTTAAGCTCATCGCTTGTCACCCGGTCCGGGTCCAATCCGGAAAGCTGCATCAAACCATCTACCAACCCTTTCATGTAGAAGAAATCTACTTTGGCTGGTTGGGCATTCCAGTTTTCATCCTGTCGCTGACCGGTCGCCAGGAGGATCAGGTGTCGCTCCTCGCTGTAGTTTTTTTGACCGCGTGATTTGTCGTAACCATCCTTTTTGAAATACGTGTTACCAAATTCGAATACTTTCAGATCCTGAAGTTTCCGGTTCTGATTGTAAGCAATCACCTCCAGCCCGCCAAACAGCAAGGTTTGACGCAGTACGTTCAGGTCCCGGCTGAGGGCATTCAGCAACTCCACGCTGTTTTTCTCATCAAACACCCTGTTTTTTTCAAAATACTCGCCTTTTGTCAGGGAGTTGTTCATCATCTCGAAAAAGCCCTGTGCCGTCAGGTAATCAGAAACAGCGTTCTGGATCTTTTCCGGATCGGGCTTCTGCCGGAGGCTGACAGACGAATGGATCTTATCCTCAAAGTTAACATTGTTGTATCCGTAAACACGCAGGATCTCTTCCACGACATCCACTTCACGCAGCACATCCACTTTAAAGGTAGGGATGCCCAGTTTGAGGCCTTGGGCATTTTCCTCCAGGATCTCCATCTCCATATCGGAGAGGATCTCTTGAATGACCTCCCGATCAATTTTCATCCCAACGAGCCGGTCGACATTTTCAAAAACAATTTCCACTTCCTTTTTCGGGATGGGTTCCGGATAAAAATCTTTGATCTCTGAAGATATGGTTCCGCCGGCCAACTCTTTGATCAACAATGCAGCACGCTTCAGTGCATACAAGGTGATGTTGGGATCGGCGCCCCGCTCAAAACGGAAGCTGGCGTCTGTTTGTAACGTATGCCGTTTGGATGTTTTCCTGACATGACGCGGGTCGAAATAGGCACTTTCGATAAAAACGGAAGTGGTTTTTTCCGTCACCCCGGAATCGGCGCCGCCAAAAACGCCGGCAATACACATGCCTTCTTCTTCATTACAGATCATCAGGTCGTCGGCATGAAGCTTCCGTTCTTCCTCATCCAGGGTCACAAAAAGCGTGTCGGAAGGCAGCTTTTGAACCACGACTTTGTTGCCTTTGATCCTGGCAGCGTCAAAGGCATGGAGCGGATGTCCGGTTTCATTGAGCACGAAGTTGGTGATGTCCACCACATTGTTGATGGGCCTCAATCCAATGCTCATTAACCGGGTCTTCAGCCAATCCGGCGATTCTTTTACCTGAATGTCCTTCAGAGTAATACCCGAATAACGCGGGCAGGCTTCCGGATCACGAACTTCAATAGCGATGTCCAGATCATGATTGTCAACCTTGAATTTATCGACATCCGGACGGAGGAGATGATATTTCCGGGTTTTAAAATAACGGTTCAGCCCGGCCACCAGGTCACGGGCAGCACCCATATGAGAGGCCGCATCCGAGCGATTGGGTGTCAGACCGATTTCATAAACAAAGTCGCTCTTCAGGTCGAAATAATCGGCGGCCGGAATGCCGGGGGCCACGCTTTCGGGCAGCACCATGATTCCATCGTGCGAGCTTCCGAGCCCCAGCTCGTCCTCGGCACAGATCATGCCTTCGGAGACTTCCCCGCGAATCTTGGCCTTTTTTATTTCTATGGGATTGTCGCCGTCGTACAAGGTGGTGCCCACCGAGGCTACGAGCACTTTCTGGCCCCGGGCCACGTTGGGCGCGCCGCAGACAATGGGAAGCACATTTCCGTTCCCCACATCCACCGTGGTCACACTCAGTTTGTCGGCGTTGGGATGCCGCTCACAGGTCAAAACGGTCCCGGTTACCACGCCCTGCAAGCCTCCTTTTACCGACTGCACTTCTTCCATACTCTCCACTTCCAGACCGATATCCGTTAAGATCGTGGACAACAACTGCGGATCCACATCCAGGTCAACGTATTGGCTCAACCAACGATACGATAGCTTCATCTCTAATTTCTTTAATCTTTTTATTCAACTTAAGGGGAAAATCCCAAGGATTTTACCGCCTGCAAAGTTAAGAAAATTTCAGGGCACTGCCATTTTGTCGGTTATTTTTCAGATCTGAAATTACCAAAATTAAGGTAGTCAACGGGGGTATTTAAAATACGTACCTTTGTTCTTCAAAATCAAGAATCCGATGCTGATAGATCAAAATATGAAGATGGCCGACGTCGTGTTGCACGACCCGACCCTGGTTCCCGTCATCAACCGATTTGGCGTCCATCTGGGCATGGGAGACCAGAGCATTCGTGAGATCTGTGAAAAACATCAGCTCCACCTGCCGTTTTTCACGACCATTTTAAACGCATTTCACGATCAGCTGTATTTTCCCAAGGAACAACTGCAAAGCTTCCCGGCAGGGCTTTTTGTGGATTACCTTCAAAAGGCCCATCGCTATTTTCTGGATGAGAAAATTCCTGAGATCGCCGGTCTTATCCAGGAAACCATCCGGGAAAGCAGCGTCAACCAGAAAAAATATGCCGTTATTGAACGTTTTTTCGTCCATTATCGAGATGAGTTCCGGACCCACATCCAACGGGAAGAGGTGAAAGTTTTTCCTTATGTGCTCAAACTGGAAAAAGCGCTCCGGGAAGATCAGATCACACCGGAAATCGAGCAGCTGTTTCGCGACTATCCCATCACAGAATATCAGGAAGAACATGAAAATGTGGAGGAAAAGATCTTCGATCTGAAAAACATCATTGTCCGGCATCTGCCAGAGCCAAACAACGACCGGCTGTGGTACCAGATCCTGCGGGAGATCTTCACCCTGGAAAAAGAGCTCAACGAGCACGCCAGGATCGAGGATCTCATCCTGATCCCCAAAGTCAAAGCCATGGAAACCGAACTGAAATCAAAAATGGCAAAATAATGGGAGATCTCAGGACCGTAGTCATCATCGAAAAAAACCTGCTGATCCAGGCGGGGCTGGAATCCATCATTTCGGAGTTGCCCCGGCTGGTGATCCTTGGATTTTTCACCGGTGACGAACCCAATCTGAACGTGTTGCTTGCCAAACAAAATCCGGATATTTTATTTCTGAATCCCCAATGTCTGGATTTGCCCGTGGCTTCTTTTCTGAATCAGATCAAGCATAAGATCAATCCGCTGATCTTTGGACTGCTGGATGACGAAGTCTCTGAGTCACTCAAAAGTCCCTTCGCCGACCGGCTGATGTTTTCGGATAACAAACAGCAAATACAGCACAAGATCCGCGAGCGATGCGGACTGGATAACGAGGCGCCGGAAAAAGAACAGGTACTGAGTGCCCGTGAGGTCACCATCCTGAAACATGTGGTGCTGGGCCTTACCAATCAGGAAATTGCCGACAAGCTCTTTTTAAGCGTGCACACCGTGACCACCCACCGGAAAAACATCAACAAGAAGCTGGGCATTAAAACCGTCAGCGGGCTGATGGTCTATGCGCTGATGAACCAGTTGGTAAGCATGGAAGAGCTGGGAGACGAGATCTGAGGGTTTGGATTTCAATAAAAAATCATAATTTTCAAAATTGAATAAGATATTACATGCTAATCCTCAGAAAAAACCCTTATTTTTGCAGCGTTATTTTAAATCAATCTAAATAATAATGAAGACTATTGGATTATTTTACGGATCCACTTACGGAATGACCGAAAAGATTGCCCATAAGATCAAAAATGAATTCGGGGAACAGCCCGTTGACATCCTCAATGTCAGGGATGCGGAGCTGGAAGATTTTGACAAATACGAGTATCTGATTTTCGGGACCTCTGCCTGGGGAATTGGCGAAATGCAGGACGACTGGGAACGGGCCATCGTAAAATTGGAGCAATTGGATTACTCAAAGAAAAAACTGGCACTTTACGGTCTGGGCGATCAGAAAGAATATCCTGAAAGTTTTGTGGACGGTCTCGGCATTCTGTACTGCCGGCTTCCTGATAAATCTTGTGTTGTCGGCTATTGGCCGACCAAAGATTACAAATTCTATTTTTCGCTGGCAGACCGCGAGGAAAAGTTTGTGGGACTGGTCATCGACGAGCACAACCAGCCCGAAAAAACAGATGACCGGGTAAAAAAATGGGTAGCCCAGCTGAAAAAAGAATTTAAGTAGTCCATTACAAAAACGATCAATCTCATAAGGTTTTTGACCTTCCGGGGAAGAGATGAATAAGCTCCGGCCTGTTTGCCGGAAAACAAAAATCCGATTTGCTGAAAACCGGTTTTGAAAATTTGTCTGTATCATGAAACCGAAAGGAGATCAACATGAGATTCAAACAATTATTTATTCTGGTCAGTGCCGTACTCATTTCCGGCTGTTCAAATTTAAATGCGCAGAAGAAAATGTCCGATAACTCATTGACATATAGCGGCAGGTATGAAACCGCCACCCTCGCCGGAGGATGTTACTGGTGCATGGATGCGGCCTTTGAAAACCTCCCGGGCGTCGTGAAAGTGATCTCCGGTTTTGCCGGTGGTCATGTGAAAAACCCCACTTACGAGGAAGTCAGTACCGGAACTACCGGGGCACGGGAAGCCATCCAGGTGATCTTCGACCCGACCATCACCAGTTATTCGGAGATTCTGGATGTTTACTGGAAACAGTTCGACCCGACCGATGCCACCGGTTCTTTTGTGGACCGGGGTTCGCAATACGAATCGGCGATCTTCTATCATGGCCAGACTCAGAAAGAATTGGCCGAACAGTCCAAAGAAGAACTGGCCCGTTCGGGCATGTTCCACAAGCCCATTGTTACCAAAATTGAAAAATTCACCGCTTTCTATCCGGCTACCAGCGACCAGCAGCATTTTTACAGAAAAAGCCCGGTACGATATAACTTTTACCGCGAACATTCGGGTCGCGATCAGTTCATCATGGGCGTCTGGGGTGACAACCATGTGGATCAGTACAAAAAGCCCTCCGAAGCCAAACTCAAGAAAGAACTGACCCCGCTGCAATATGATGTGACCCAGAAAAACGCCACTGAAAGGCCGTTTGACAACAAATACTGGGACAACCACCAAAAGGGAATCTATGTGGATGTGGTGACCGGGGAACCGTTGTTCAGTTCGACAGACAAGTACAATTCCGGCTGCGGATGGCCCAGTTTTACCCAACCCATCGACCCGAGATATCTCGATAAAAAGGAAGATCATTCCTTTGGTATGGACCGCGTAGAAGTACGCAGCAAGTTTGGAAATTCACACCTGGGCCATGTGTTTGACGACGGCCCCTCGCCAACCCATCTGCGGTATTGCATCAATTCGGCTGCCCTTCGTTTTGTTCCCCTGGAGGACATGAAAAAAGAAGGGTACGGAGAGTATTTGTATTTATTCAAGGAAGATTCTGCCAAAAAAAACATGAAATAGCACTTTCACTGGCACGGCTCAGAATATCAACGCTCCATGGACCTTTCGTTTGTCATGAAAAAAGAACCTTTTCATGACCAGGCAGGAAACATTCTTTAATTAAAAGCAGGGGAGCCTTATAATCCCCTGCTTTTTAATTATAAACGCCTTAGATTTTCAATGAATCCTTATTAATTGTCTTACAAGTAAAAAGACAAAGGATCCGAAGATGATCAGAGATACCATTGAAGCCAGAAACTTCCACAGGATAAACTGTGTTGGAAACAGCCCTTTGGCAATAAAAACAAACAATGAAAAACCGAACATCCCCAGGTTGAGAATAAGGACAATAATAATTTTTTCTTTCATCCTAATTAGTTTATTTAATTTAACAAGACTGAGCCGCACCTGTAAGTCCACCCCCAATTGCACCTGCAATGCCTCCAACTGTTGTGCCTAAAACGGGAACTACAGTTCCCGTTGCTGCACCACCCAAGGCGCCTACGATTGTACCCCCTAAAATTCCTGCTGCACATTTTCCCCATGAGCTCCACCAATTCTCAACCTGCATTATGGATTTTTCGCCACCCGGGATATTCTCTGAGGGACCAATCAAATCTAGATTTTCGGACAGATATTTAATGGACGCCTGATACACAACAAGGTATTTAAGAATAAACTCTTTGCTTTGGGATTGGAT
>JBJKPL010000218.1:0-21738 GCA_046706345.1 Candidatus Sulfidibacterium sp. | reverse complement strand
GGCCTGCACTATTCCATTTTTTTCAGTCCCGGCGATATTCGGGCCGGCATTCATGAGGAAGAGTTGCAAAAGGCAACCAAAGAGGGTCGTTATCAGCTCGAAGGCTTTCGGATCAGGAAAGACGGTTCCCAATTTTATGCCAACAGCGTACTCACCGCCATTCTGGATGACAACGGGTCGCTCAAAGGATTCTCCAAAGTCACCCGGGATATTACGGAACGGAAAAAAGCAGAAAACCGCAAGCGAAGACAAACGGAGATCCTTGAATCAATCGCCATGAACCTGCAGCCGGCCAAAATTCTTGAACGCATCGTCGAATCCATTGAGGAAGAAGATCCGACTTCGATTTGTTCCATTCAATTGTTGGATGCCGAAAGAAAACATCTGCAGATGGGTGCGGCCCCCAATCTTCCCGCCTTTTATAATCAGGCGGTTCACGGGCTTGAAATCGGGGAACATGTGGGTTCCTGCGGCGCTGCAGTCTGGTCCAAACAGCGGGTTATTGCCGAAGACCTTTCAACACATCCCAACTGGAAACCTTACCGGGAATTGACACAACGAGCCAACCTCCGGTCCTGTTGGTCGGAACCGATATTTGATCCGGACGGAAATGTGCTGGGGACCTTTGCCATTTATCACCGTGAGCCGGGTGTGCCGGGAAAAGAAGAAACAGAACTCTTAAAATCAGCAGTTTATTTGGCCAGTTTAGCCATTACGCGAAAACAAAACGAAGAAAAACTCCGCAACCTGAATGCTGAACTTGAAACAAAGGTGGAACAAAGGACCGGGATGCTTTCACAAGCCAACGTAAGACTCCGGGAAGAGGAAGAAAAGCTCCGGTTGGTGGTGGAGGCAGCCCCTAATGCCATTTTGATGGTTAACTCCGGAGGACTTATCCGTATGGCCAACCTTCAATCGGAAAATTATTTTGGGTACACGCGCGAAGAGATGCTGGGAAAACCCATTGAGATTTTCCTTCCCGACTCCATGAAAAAGGATCATATTCATTTGCGCGAAGCGTATTTTTTAAAGCCTGTCACAAAAAATCTCGGAGAAAGAACAGACCTGGTGGCAAAAAAGAAAGACGGAACCGAATTCCCTGTGGATGTGGCCCTGAGTCCGATCCAGCTGCAGGACGAAATGCTGGTGCTGGTGACGGTGATCGACATCAGCAAAAGGAAAGCCGTGGAAGATGAAATCAAAAGTGCCCAGGCGGAAGCGGAAAGAGCCAACCTGGCCAAGAGCGAATTCCTCTCCCGCATGAGCCATGAACTCCGCACACCCATGAATTCTATCCTGGGCTTTGCTCAGCTACTGAAGATGGATGAACTCCCTCCTGCCCATAAGAAGGGGGTTGATCATATTTTAAAAAATGGAAAACATTTGCTTGACCTGATCAACGAAGTGCTTGACCTGGCACGAATTGAGTCCGGAAAACTTTCCGTTTCCCTGGAACCGGTCCGGCTGGCACCTGTCGTTTCGGAAATGCTGGATATCATTCATCCGCTGGCAGATCAGCATCACATAACACTACTTCAGGAATCCTGTGTCCACAAAGATATTTTTGTCAGAGCCGACCAGCAGAAGCTGAAACAAGTCCTGCTGAACCTTTTCAACAATGCTGTTAAATACAACCGCGAAAATGGATCTGTAAAGATTGACTGCGCCCTGGCTGAAGAAAAAGATCAGAAGGCCGGACCTGACGAAGCTGAGGCCCCGCAACGCAGGGTACGCCTCAGTGTTACAGACAGCGGAAAAGGGATTTCTCCTGAAGACCAGAAAAACCTGTTTGATCCTTTTCAACGGATCGGTGCAGATAAAACAGAGATCGAAGGTACCGGCCTGGGGCTGACCGTTGCCCGGAAACTGATGGAGGCCATGGGTGGCTCCATCGGGCTGGAAAGCCAACCCGGAAAAGGAAGCACTTTCTGGATCGAGCTGCCTGCCGCCAAAAGTCCCACGGACCAGTATGAAGCCGCCAAAACCGACCTCTTGAACGAATCGCTAGAAAAGAAAGCAGAAGGGATCCTTTTGTACATAGAGGACAATGTTTCCAACACCCAACTGATCGAACAGATCATTGAATCACAATGCCCTTCCGTTCATCTGATCTCCAATATGTACGGAAAGAATGCACTCAAACTGGCCCGGGATTATCACCCATCCCTGATCCTGTTGGATCTGGACCTGCCGGATATCAAAGGCGACGAGGTATTAAGGCAGTTGCAAAGCCATGCGGAAACCCAATCCATTCCCGTGGTGATCCTCAGTGCTGACGCCATGCCCAAACAGATCGTAAAGCTCAAGCAACTGGGCGCTAAAAATTATCTGACCAAACCTTTGGATGTTGCAGAATTCCTGAAGGTGCTGGATCAGTTTATGACTTAAAGAACCTGTTTGATCTACTGCAGCGTGACTGGTGATTCCAAAGTAAAAAGCTTAACGACCGGATGTTGTCAAAAGATCATTCACAAAAATTAATAAACCATGTTAGATATCACGCTGAAGAAATCAAACATTCTGATCGTTGACGACAAAATGGAAAATATTGAAGTTCTGCAGGGACTTTTGGAGGTTCGGGGATACGAGAATGTAAAAGCCACAACCGATCCCCGACAGGTCGCCGGGTTGTTTCAGGCCTTCCAGCCCGACATTTTGTTGCTTGACCTGATGATGCCTCATTTAAACGGCTACCAGGTGATGGAACAATTAAAGGAACTGATCCCCCCTGATACCTATTTCCCCATCCTGATGCTGACCGCAGATGTTGCTGAAGAAACCAAGCGGCGGGCCCTGGCACAGGGAGCCAAGGACTTCCTTACCAAACCCTTTGACCTGATCGAAGTGGAACTCCGGATCCGAAATTTGTTAGAGACACGGTATTTATACCTGCAGGTTCAGAACCAGAATGTGATCCTGGAAGAAAAAGTCAAACAGAGGACCGCCCAATTGGAAGAGGCCAATGCCAACCTGGCCGTCGCCTTATCTGACATCCACAACCTGGATCTGGCGAAAACCGATTTCCTGCATATGGCCAGTCACGAAATCCGTACCCCGCTGAACGGCATCCTGGGAGGCGTGCAACTACTGAAAATGAGTGAACTGTCGGATGAGATCCTGGAATACCTGAATATTCTGGACCAATCGACCCTGCGATTGGAAAAGTTTTCAAAACAGGCTCTCGAAATATCCCATCTTCAAACCAGGGGTGCATCGCTTTTCTACAAAGTCCAGTTCTCTTTTCCCGAGTTTCTGAAAACTTTCGTTCAGGAATACATTGAAAATAACGACCTCGCATCCCGGAAGATCCAAATTGCCAGTACCGGCAAAGACATCCAGCTTTTTGCCGATCCGAATTACCTCCGGAAAACCCTGGAGATCCTGGTTGACAATGCCATATTGTATGCTCCGGACGAGTCTTTTGTCGCCATCGGCCTGAAAGAAGATCAGGAAAATGTCATTTGCAATATTGAAGACCAGGGGAGCGGTTTTCCGGAAAACATGCTGATAAAAAGCTTGTTACAATTTAATCCGGGCATTGAGCATCAGGACCAGAGATCCGGGCTCAATCTGCACCTGGCCAACATTATTTTGCATTTCCATCAGGGAGAATTCCTGCTCAGCAATAACGACGCAGGGGGCGCCACGGTCACCCTGAAGTTCCCCAAAATCGCCAAAAACTAAAACCCCGGGCTTCCTGGTTTTTGGATACCAGAGATGGGTCGCCAAAAGGTGAAACTCCGGCTTATTCAGACAGGTCCGGATACAAAAATTTCATTCCTGTTTCGGCGACGCCTGTTTTATCCGTAACTTTAGTGAAAATTATTTCGCGATGCCTCCAACCCGTTTTCATCATGCGTTGTTATGGGAAAGGCTGACCAATCAACGGGTGCGATGTTTTGCCTGTGCCCAGTTGTGCAAGATCCGTCCGGATCAGTATGGCATCTGTGGCGTTCGAAAGAACATCGAAGGGGAACTTTTTACCTGTGTGTACGAATACCCCGTGGCAGTGCATACCGATCCCATCGAGAAAAAACCCCTTTTTCATTTTCTTCCGGGAAGTCGTACCCTTTCGCTGGGCACGGCGGGATGCAATTTCCACTGCTTGTTCTGTCAGAATTATGACATCAGCCAGATGCGGGGTGCCCAGATTGAAGGCAGCCCTTTGAGTGTTGCGGAAGCCGTGGACCTGGCCGAGGAACAGGACTGTGAATCGGTTGCATACACTTACAACGAACCGGTTGTTTTCCTGGAATATGTGCTGGATGTCGCCTTGGAGGCGCAAAAAAGAGGTCTGAAAAATGTATACATCAGCAACGGTTTTGAAACGGAACAAACCCTCGATCTTCTCGAGGGCAAGATCGATGCCATGAACATCGATCTCAAATCTTTTTCCGATAAGTTTTACCGGAAACTTTGCCAGGGAAAGCTGGAGCCGGTTTTGAAGACCATTCGCTCGGCACGGGAAAGAGGCATCTGGATTGAGGTGACCACCCTCATCATCCCAGAAGAAAACGATTCGGAAGAGGAAATCCGGGCCATCGCCAGGTTTCTGGCTTCCCTCTCTGCAGACATTCCCTGGCACCTTTCCCGTTATTTTCCCAATTATAAACTTACCTCCAAAGCCCCCACCCGCGTGTCCCTGATGGAACGGGCGGCGGAAATCGGTCACGAAGAAGGACTTCATTACATCTATCTGGGCAACACACCGCAGGAACACAGCATCACCTATTGCGCCCATTGCAACCAAAAACTCATCATCCGCGACCGATACGATCTGAGGTATAACTTTCTGGACCAGGACCACTGCCCGGCTTGCGGCCAGAAACTTTCAGGCGTCTTTCAATAATTACACAAGCCATGACACCTCATTTTTCGCTCACCGAACTCGAAAAAAAACAACTGCTTCTGCTGTCGCGCAACACCATCCGTTACTGCCTGGAACAATCGCATCACATCCACAAAACCACTCAAATCCTGACCCATTGCGAAGAAAAACTCACCGAGCGTTATTCCTCCCTGGGGATTCCTGTTTTGGAGCAAAACCTCACTTGTTTTGTAACCTTATATTCTCTCGGGGAAAAATCACGCCAGCTCCGGGGGTGTATCGGGTCCATTGAGGCCCACCAGGGCGAGAAACTGCTGGAAAATCTCATCAGCAACAGCATCATGGCGGCGTTTCGTGACAGCCGGTTTCCCCCACTGGAAGAAAAGGAGCTGTCGTCAACCGTCATAGAGATCAGCATTTTATCCGGACCTCGGCCCATCTATTTTTCCGATCCTGTGGAATTATTCACCTTAATTCGTGGAAAAGGCGTGGTACTGCACTCAGGAGTTTACCGGGCTACTTATCTGCCCCAGGTATGGGAACAAATTCCGGATCCGGAGGAATTTCTCCGACATCTGGCCCGCAAAGCAGGGCTGGAACCTGAGGATTATTTAACTGCCTCCTATGAAGTTTATGGAGTTTACTCCTTCGAAGACCAGGCCGGTGAAAACAATGTTTGAAAATCAAAACCAAAAACTTCCGTAACCCACGACGGAAGTGGAATCACCAAAGGCATCGGCCGAATTGGAATAATGGATCTTTTTGGGTTTCAGCCCTTTTTCCCGCATCAGTGAAAATGCAATTTTCAAAGGATTCACCCCACAGGCTTCCAGATTATTCTCGTCCCTTTCCTGGATGGCGGCAATGGTTCCGGCATCAATTTTCCGGGCCTGTTCCAGCGGGTGGTAATGGCTCAGATCGGTGCTGACGATCACAAAATATTCTTTTTCCAACAGATGATGGGCATAGTCCCTTGCCAGGCTGGAGGTGATCTCACCCACGACCAGGGGCAAAATACGGGAGGAAGGTGAAAAATAATGTATGAAAGGCATCTGCACCTCGAGGGAATGTTCGCGGCTGTGGATGGCATTGTTAACTTCAAAATAATCATCGTGGAGGATGGCGCAGTTTCCAAGCGGGGTTTCCCAATGATCATGGTTATCGGCAAAGGCCCCTTGAAAAAACTGGCGGTGTGAGGGTCCCAGCAAGGCAATCTTTTCCGATTTACACTCTTTCAGCAACTGGTAAGCCAGGAAGGCCGTTTTTCCCGAATAGGCCCAACCGGCATGCGGTACGATCAACCCATGCAATCCCGAGAAATCGAAAGACGCATACAGATCGGCCAGAATGTCTTTGGAGTTCATATCAAATTCACGCAAAACATCCAGCACCGCGCTTTTATCGGCGGGATAAAAACTTCCGGCGAAAGCCGTGTCCCGGATGTTGGCTTTTCCGTATCCCATGGTGTTTGTTTAAAGGACTAAATTACATATAATTTCTGCATATTATATCTGTTATTTAGAATCAAACAAAATTATTTGTGAAAAACAAGGCAGAAAAGCCAGCGAAATATTATTTTTGCAAATAATATTAAAAGTCAGACAATGAAATATGAAATATTAGTTCTTGGAAGCGGCCCGGGAGGTTATGTTGCTGCCATCAGAGCATCGCAACTGGGGAAAAAAGTTGCGGTCATTGAGAAAGCCGAAATTGGCGGTATCTGCCTGAACTGGGGTTGTATTCCTACCAAAGCACTGCTGAAAAGCGCACAAGTATTAAATTATGCCCAGCATGCCGCCGATTACGGCGTCAAGATTGACGGTTCGGTAGCCCCTGACCTGACGGGGATGGTGAAACGAAGTCGTGAAGTGGCTGACGGGATGAGCAAAGGCGTGCAGTTTCTGTTCAAAAAAAATAAAATTGAATTGATCCAGGGCTTTGGAAAAGTGAAACCCGGAAAAAAAGTTGAAGTTACCGACACAGACGGAAAAAAGACCGATTATGAAGCCGATCACATCATCCTTGCCACCGGCGCCAGGTCCCGCGAATTACCCAACCTGCCCCAGGACGGTAAAAAGATCATCGGTTACCGGCAGGCGATGACGTTGGAAAAACTTCCCAAGAGTATGGTGGTGGTGGGTTCCGGAGCCATCGGCTCTGAATTTGCCTATTTCTACAATTCGCTGGGTGTGGAAGTGACCCTGGTGGAATTTCTGCCCAATGTGGTTCCCCTGGAAGATGAAGAAGTCAGCAAGCAGCTGGCTCGTTCCTTCAAAAAAGCCAAGATGAACATCATGCTGGATTCGTCGGTGGAGAAAGTGGACACCAAAGGCAAGACCTGCAAGGTCAGCATCAAGACCAAGAAAGGCATGGTGGAGGTGGAAGCCGATATCGTGCTCTCTGCTGTAGGCATCGCCACCAATCTGGAAGGCATCGGCCTGGAAGATGTTGGCATCAAAACAGACAAGGGGAAAGTCCTGGTAGATGATTTCTATCAGACCAACGTCCCCGGATATTACGCCATCGGCGACATCGTTCACGGTCCGGCCCTGGCCCATACGGCCTCACACGAAGGCATCACCTGTGTGGAAAAGATCGCCGGTCTGGATGTGGAACCGCTGGATTACGGTAACATTCCTGCCTGTACTTATACCAGCCCCGAGGTAGCCAGCGTAGGCATGACCGAAAAAGCAGCCAAGGAAGCGGGTTATGAAATTAAAGTCGGGAAATTCCCCTTCAGTGCTTCCGGAAAGGCCAGCGCTGCCGGAAAGAAAGACGGTTTCGTCAAGGTGGTCTTCGATGCCAAATACGGCGAATGGCTGGGATGCCACATGATCGGAGAAAATGTTACCGAGATGATCGCCGAAGTGGTGGTCGCCCGAAAACTGGAAACCACCGGCCATGAGATCATCAACGCCGTGCACCCGCACCCGACCATGTCGGAAGCCATCATGGAAGCCGTGGCAGACGCTTACGGCGAAGTGATCCACTTGTAACCAAGGTCTAAAAAAAAGAAGAAGTCCGGAAGTTTCGACTCCCGGACTTTTTTTATTTCTTCAATGCAGCAATTCCTCCTCCGCCTTTCGGATCCTTTCGGCGCTGCCCAGATCGTACCACCGGGAATGTTCGTCCCGCCATCCGCAAATCGGATGATGGACGGCCATCTTTAGCCAGGCGTCTATAATGGAAAAGGCGCCGGAAAAAGGTAGCTTGTCAACAAACAGGGGATCCGCCACATAGATCCCGCTAAAGGCAAAAGCGGTTAATCGTTCCAATGGTTTCTCAATCCATTTTTTTTCATGGGTACGGGCATTCTTCCAGCCCCGCAGCAGCATCGTTTCGTTGAACAACAGCTGGCGGTTGGTTTCCCGTTTGCGGACCACCAGGGTGGCAAGATAATTTTGTTTCATGTGATATTCCATAAGCGTCCCGAGGTCCAGGTCGGAATAAACATCCACATTATGGATCAGCACGGGTTCAGGCTCCCTGAAAAAAGCGTGTGCATACGCCAGGGCACCACCCGTATCCAGCAAAGCCTCTTTTTCATGAGAGAACCGGATCTTCAGGCCAAAAGCCTGATGGTCTTCCACGAAGGTCATGACCTGATCTGCATGGTGATGCAGATTGATCAGGATATCATCGAAGCCCTGCGCTTTCAATCGTAAGAGGAGGCCTTCGAGCATGGGCCTGCCGACAAACGGGACCAGTGCTTTGGGTCTGTCTTTGGTCAGGTCCCCGAGACGCGTTCCAAGGCCTGCTGCCAATATCATTGCTTTCATAAAATTCTTATTCCAATTCCCTGTGTTTCAGGATCACTTTCACGCCGTCCCTTTCGGCCAGATGTGCTGCCAGACGCCGGGCCATAAAAACCGAACGGTGTTTACCGCCGGTACAACCGAAATTCACCTGCAGGTGATCAAAATTCCGTTCCAGATAATTATCAACGCTTTGGTCTACCAGATCAAACACGTGATCACTGAACCGGCGGACGGCGGGCTCTCTTTCCAAAAAATCGATGACCGGCTTTTCCGTACCGTTGAAATACATCAACGCCTCTACCCTACCGGGATTGGGGAGTGCGCGGCAATCGAACACAAAGCCCCCTCCGTTTTCGGTGTGGTCCAAGGGGACCCCTGATTTTTTATAAGAAAAGCTGTTGATGGAAACCGTCAGAAGCTCCGGAGTTGTCTCCTGTTCCAGGTAACAGGACTTTAAAGATACGATCTGATCAAAAACCCGTTTGAGTTCGGAAAGATCATCGATGACAGGATGTATTTCCATCTGCATTTCCAGACTCCGGATCACCAATGGAATACTGCGGATGAAGTGGGGCTTCCTTTCGAAAAGGCCGCGGAAACCATAAGCGCCCATCACTTGCATCAGCCTGAAATAGACAAATTCGTAGTAGCCCGCCTTTACTCCCGCTGCTTTTCCCGGCAGCCGAACTTCCAATTTTTCAAGGTAATAGGCAAGCAACCGGCTGCGAACCGATTCAGAAAGCGCGGCTTTTGCCTGATACAGGAGCGAAACCAGGTCATAAGCCAGCGGGCCCTTACGGCCGCCCTGGAAATCGATATACCACCATTGGTCTTCGAACCTCATAATATTACGGGCCTGAAAATCACGGTAGTTGAAAAAGGCCATCTCCGCCGACATGATCTTCCGGACAAAGGTGTCGAAATCTTCTTCCAGCTTCTGCTCATCAAAATCCAGATCATGGGGCTTTACGAAATAATACTTAAAATAATTCAGGTCCCATTTCACGGATTGTTCAGAAAATGCAGCGACAGGAAAAGCATGGGTCAGATCCAATCCCCGGATGCCTTTCAGTTGGAAATCCAGCAGATCGTCTATCACCGGCTTGTAAAGGGCCAGGATGTCCTCTTCGGTCCCATTGGTTTTGAGTTGCTCCAGACGACTTAATAGGGTTTCATCGCCCAGGTCTTTCACGACAAAATAGCGAAAATCTTCCGTCCGTGCGTAAACCGGCGGCACTTTTAATCCGGCCTGAAGAAAGTGTGCCGAAAAATAAAAAAAAGCTTCATTTTCGCCTGAACCAGGATGGAAAACGCCCATGAAAGTTCCAGGCAAACCTTGGTTTTCCACCTGTAATCTGAAATATTGTCTGCCGGAACCCGAACCGGGTAAAGCTTTCATTCCCATCAATTTTCCCAGCCCCTGCCGGTTGAGCAGCTTTTCAAAAATCTCTGATTTATTTTCCAATGCGGTACTTTGTGCGTTCTCTAACAAACCTACGCAAACTTTTTCAACTGGGAAAATGAATCCCGGACTTTCTGAACCGTTTTTTAAAGCCCCTCAGTCCGGGACAGGTCTGTAAGAAATAGGCCCGTATTTATAATGATTTCAACCAACATCAATGTCAATTATTCTTACTTTTGAGAATCATTAAATCAATTATCATGGAAAGTCAAGATATTGCGCTGGAAATTTTAAAGACCGCGTTACTGCTCGAGAGACAGGGTAAAGCATTCTATACCCAGGCTGCCCGCAACAGCAAAAGCCAGGCCGTGAAACAGATCTTCGAAGATATGGCCGAGGAAGAAGACGAACACATTCAGTTTCTCACGAAACAAGCACAGCATTATGTGAAAAACCACACGTTTGTCAGTCCGGAGCCCCATCCGCATGATGAAACCAATGGCGAGATCCTGACCCAGCAGATCAAAAAAGAGATCAACGCAGCCAGTTTTGAAGCCGCCGCCATCTCGGCCGCCATCAACTTCGAGAACCGGGCCATTGAGGTGTATGCCACCCGTGCAAAAGAAGCCACTGACGTGGAAGAGAAAGCCGTATATGAAATGCTGGCCGATTGGGAACGGGGACACCACCAATTGCTGTACAGGCTGAATGAAGATCTGAAAGAAGAGATCTGGAACGACAATAATTTCTGGCCGTTTTAACCTTCCGAATGGGCCTTTCCCAGAGAACATCTCAAAAAAAATTGGCTGCCTTTTTGAGGCAGCCAATTTGAGAAGAGAAAGGGAAAATACATTAAATTCCTTCAATAATGGTATTCCATCCATGAACATCTTCGACGGTACCTTCCTGTATCCCTCGAAGTTGTTGATATAATCTGGTGGAAACCGGGCCGGCTTCTTCGCCGTAAGAAAAGGTTTCACCTGTACTTTTATCCATGATCTTTTTGATCGGGGAAATAATGGCTGCGGTGCCACAGGCCCCGACTTCATCAAAAGTAGCAAGTTCTTCAAACGGGACTCTTCTGCGTTCCACTTTCATACCCAGGTCTTTTGCGATCTGCTCCAGGCTCAGGTTCGTAATGGAAGGCAAAATACTGTCGCTCTTGGGAGTAACGTAGGTATTGTCCTTGATTCCGAAGAAATTGGCCGGACCTGCCTCATCGATGTATTTCTTTTCGAGGGAATCGAGGAATAATACCGACGCAAAGCCCTCTTCATGGGCTCTTTCGCTGGCGCGTAAACTTGCCGCATAATTTCCCCCTACTTTATATTTTCCTGTTCCCAGCGGTGCCGCCCTGTCAATATCGCGCACCACCTGAACCGAAACCGGCTTAAACCCTTCTTTGAAATAGGATCCTACCGGGGTAACAAAAACCATGAAGAGATATTCTTCGGCAGGTCTCACCCCCACCCGGGCGCCACTTCCCATCAACAGCGGCCGGACATACATGGTTGCCCCGGTTCCGTAAGGTGGGATGTAAGCCGCATTCAACGTAACCGCTTTCACCACGGATCGGTAAAACAGGTCCTCCGGCACTTCTGCCATCATGATCCCATAAGCTGAGCTGCGCATCCTTTTGGCATTTTCCTGCCATCTGAAAAGCCGCACCTTGCCGTCTTTTCCGCGATAGGCTTTCATCCCTTCAAATGCTTCCTGGCCGTAATGTAATGCTGTTGCCGCAATGTGAACCGGCACATATTCGGAGGAACTGACTTCGAGCTCTCCCCAATGCCCGTTGCGGTAATAACACCTTACATTGTAATCGGTTTTAAAATAACCGAAAGGCAGATTTGCCCAGTCTATGCTTGTCTGATTCATGGCTATGGTTTTTTAGTTTAATCTGTCTGCGAAGATAATGATTTCCCGCGAAAATTTCCTGTCAAATACGCTTTCTGATTAAAATTAGGGGAATTACTTAGCCATCGAAAGCCGTGGTGCTCAGCAAGAAATCCGGCGCATTCCATAAAAGAAGCCGAAGGATGGTTTCAATTAAAAAATGTGAAAAAAACTTGGCCATAAGAAATCTTTAAATTATTTTTGTAAATGAACATATGTTCATTATTATTGCATTTCTAACTAACAAAAAAAGGAGGTAAAAATGCCATTGGAAGACAAAACTGGTCCTTACGGACAAGGTCCACGCTCGGGTCGGGGTTTCGGTCGGTGCGGAGGTTACAAAACCGAGGGGCGCCGAACGCAGGGTAAAGGACAGGGTGTGGGAAGAGGCGCCGGTTTCTTCGCTCCATGTGATTCCGTCGCGGAAAAAGATTGGCTGACATCAGCCATTGAAGCAACACGGAATCGCCTGCAGGCGCTGGAGAAAAGGCAAAATGAACTTAAAGCAGAATAAAGTCTTGCTTTTTGGTGATTGATGTGCAGGTGCCCGTCGCCTGCACTTTTTGTGACGCCGTTACCCCGCGCCGTTCGGAAAAGATTTGTGACTATATTTGCGCCTTTTAAGCTATGGACATGAAAGCGAAAAAAAAGAACACGAAAAGCCTTCATCCAGGAGGTGAAAAGCCGGATTTATCCACATTGTCTATTGAGGCACTGACCCTTTACATCGCCGAAAACCCAGACAATGCCGAACTGTATTATCATCGCGCGGAAGCGCATTTTCAGAACAACAGTCCGGGAAAAGCCATCAATGATTACAAAAAAGTGCTGGACCTGGATCCCGGGAATCAGAAAGCAGCGGCCAAAGTAGAATTTATACGGACCATTTTGAGGTTCCAGAACACAGACATCTATGCCAATCCGAACACCAACATGGATCCCTGGCTGGAGTAAAAGATTGCGAATCCGGACGGCCCCTGCTTTCCGATTATTTTTAAGTCATTCCAAATTATCAAACCACTGATATTCAAAGGGCAAAAATTTTATATTTGTGGTTTATTTTATTAAAGAAACATGAGCCTTTGCTGTTGTACATATCGTTGTTGCTGTCACAAGAGCCTGGTTTATTAAATATTACGAAACAGCCTTTTCTTTTGGGGAGAGGCTGTTTTTTTGTGGACAATTGCTTATAATCTAAAAACCTTTTCAGGTATGGAATCGCTGGAAAAGCATTTTGAAAAATTCAGAAAAAATATCATCGGTTACAACCAGTATTTTGAGAGTCCCTATGGTGTCAAGAGGATGATCTATGCCGACTGGGTTGCCAGCGGCCGTTTGTATGCGCCCATCGAAGATAAAATTGCACGGATCGTCGGTCCCTATGTTGGAAACACGCATACCGAAACCACCGAAACCGGCACCATGATGACCCGGGCTTATCACTATGCCCATCGCAAGATCAAGGAACATGTGCATGCAGGCCCGGATGATGTGATCATCACTTACGGACAGGGGATGACGAGCGTGGTAAACAAATTCCAGCGGATCCTGGGATTGAAGAACTGTGCTTTTTTTGTGGACGGGAAGTGCGTTCCCAAAACCGAACGGCCGGTGGTGTTCGTAACCCATCTTGAACATCATTCCAATCAGACTTCCTGGCTGGAGACCAATGCCGAGGTGGTGTTGTTGCAGCCCGATGAACACAACCGGGTGAACCCGGAAGAGCTGGTCAGACAGCTGGAGAAATACAAGGACCGGAAAATGAAAATCGGAACGTTTTCGGGAGGTTCCAATGTCACCGGCATCATCCCCCCATACCGCGAACTGGCAGCCATCATGCACCAACACGGCGGTCTGGCATTCGTGGATTTTGCGGCTTCCGCTCCTTATATCGACATGGACATGCATCCTGAAAACGAGGATGAACGGCTGGATGCCATATTCTTTTCACCCCATAAATTCCTGGGCGGCCCTGGAAGTTCCGGGGTGCTGATCTTCAACAAAGCCATGTACAGCCGCAAAGTCCCCGATCAGCCGGGAGGAGGAACGGTAGAATGGACCAATCCCTGGGGTGAGCACATGTACTATGATGATATTGAACTGCGGGAAGACGGAGGCACGCCCGGCTTTCTGCAGGCCATCCGTGGCGCCATGGCCATCGAGGTCAAGGAGCAAATGGGAACGGAAAAGATGTTGGCCCGTGAACATGAGCTGGTTGAAAAAGCCTTTGAAGGATTTTCAGGCATTCCCGGATTGCATATTCTGGCTGAAGAAGTACGGGAACGACTGGGTGTGTTTTCCTTCTATATCGACAATCTGCATTATAACCTCGTAGTGAAGCTGTTGAATGACCGGTTCGGGATCCAGGTTCGGGGCGGTTGTGCCTGCGCCGGCACCTACGGCCATATTTTGCTGGGGATCGGTCCCGAGGAATCGCACCGTATTACCGACATGATCAGCAAAGGCGATCATTCAAAAAAACCAGGCTTTATCAGGCTTTCTCTCCATCCCACCATGACCAACGAAGAGCTGGACATCATCATCTATGCCGTGAAGGAAATTGTTAAAAACTATACAACCTGGGCACAGGATTACCACTACAATACCCTGACCAACGAATTTTATCACGCGAAAGAGGAAGACAAAACCCGGCAAATAGCTTCGTGGTTTAAACTGTAACAATATGAAAAACAAGGAATTTACCTACGGGTGATAAATATCCAGTTTTTTCTCCAGTTTATAAATACGTTCAATGGCCTGATCGATCTGGTCGAAAGTATGGGTGGCCATGATCGAAAATCGCAGCAACGAATCTTCCGGCGGAACTGCCGGCGAGATTACCGGGTTCACAAATACACCTTCTTCCAGCAACATCTGGGAAATAATAAACGATTTTTCGTTATTCCGGATGTACACCGGGATGATGGGAGTTTCCGATTCACCGATATCCATTTTCAGATCTCTGAAATGATCGATGGCATGATGGGTATTTTTCCAGAGTTTTTCAATGTGTTCGGGCTCGGTCTCGATGATGTTTAGCGCGGCCAGCACACTGGCGGCGGAAGCCGGCGGCAAACTGGCGCTGAAGATCAGCGAGCGGGCATTATGCTGAAGGTAGTTGATCAGCTCGTTGCTTCCGGCAATGAAGCCGCCGACGGAAGCCAGTGACTTACTGAAAGTCCCCACGATCATTTCCACTTCACCATCCAGTCCGAAATGATTGGAAGTTCCGGAGCCCTTGTCTCCGAGCACACCCAGTCCATGGGCATCGTCAACCATGATGGAGGCATTGTATCTTTTGGCGATCTCCACGATCTTATCCAAATGGGCAATATCGCCTTCCATGCTGAACAGCCCGTCGGTGATGATCATGCGCAGGCCGTTGGAATTTTCGTTGGATCCCAGGTTTCGCATCACCTTCTCCAGCGATTCCATGTCGTTATGGCGATATTTGAGGATCTTTCCATGGGAAAGCCTTGTGGCATCGATGATGGAAGCATGGCACTGGCCATCGATAATGGCAATATCATTACGCCCCACCACGGTGGGAATGGCGCCTAAATTGGATTGAAAACCGGTAGCAAAGGCGATGGCCTGTTCCTTATGAACAAAACGGGCCAGGCGTTCTTCCAGCTCAATGTGAATATCCAGCGTACCGTTCAGAAAGCGGGAGCCTGCGGTGCCGGTGCCATATTTCTTAATGGCGGCAATGGCAGCCTCCTTTACCTTTGGATGGCTGGTAAGCCCCAAATAACTGTTGGAACCAAACATATAAACCGTTCTTCCGGCCATGTTCACTTCGGGATCCTGTCCCGATTCCAGCACCCTGAAGTAAGGGTACATCCCTGCTTCCTTTGCTTTTTGAGGCACAGTATAAGCCTTGGACCTGTTTTGTAAATAACTCATTAGATATTTATTAAATTGATATAGGTTCAGCGCTTTGTTAAATAAAGCCAGCAAATTTAATGAATTTCGGAAAATCTTATATATTTGACGGTTCTAAAATCAAAATAATGGTTCAGATAAAAAAAGTTACTTCGAAGAGTGATTTAAAGTCATTCATTAATGTCCCCTATGATCTTTATGCAGGGGACCCGGTGTATGTGCCCGATTTGAGGCTCATGCAAAAGGAGACATTGGACAAGAAGAAAAATCTGGTCTTCAAACATGCCGATGCCGAATATTTTATGGCAATTGATGACAAAGGAAAGGTGGTGGGCCGGATTGGAGCCATTACCAACGAAAATTATGTCAAGCACTGGAATGAAAATTATGGTTTTTTTGGTTTTTTCGATTCCATCGACGACAAAGAAGTTTCCGGAGCATTATTTGAGGCAGCCACGCAATGGCTGAAAGAAAAAGGGGTGGACGGCGCCTACGGCCCCATGAATCCCACAACCAACGACACCTGCGGCACACTGGTGGAAGGTTTCGACACCCCTCCTTACATCATGATGACCCACAATTATCCGTACTATGATGATTTGATCAAAGCCGCAGGATTCCGGAAAAGAATGGACCTGTTTTCCTATCAGATCCAGGTGAAGAATTTCCCGCAACGGTATAAAAAACTTGCCGACACCATCGAAGAACGCCTGAAGAAAGAAGACATCATCATCCGTCAGGTCAATTTTAAAAAGATTAAGGAAGAAGCCCCCAAGCTTCAGTACATCTATAACAAAGCCTGGGAAAAGAACTGGGGTTTTATTCCCATGGATGACGACGAATTCCAAGCGCTGGCTACGGAACTGAAAATGTTCACCTCCCCCGATTTCGTCTATATTGCCGAAGACAAAGGAAAACCGGTGGCCTTTATCGCCATCCTGCCCGATTTGAACCAAATCGTCAAAAAAATCAAAAGCGGGAAACTATTCCCCTTCAACTTCCTGAAGCTGATCGGATTCCAGAAAAAAGTCTCCCGTGGCCGGGTGCTGACCCTGGGCCTTATCGAAAGTCACCGGCTGAAAGGGATCGACTCGGTAATGTATGCCAAATGCTTCGACGCCGCGGTAAAACATGGCTATAAAGAAACCGAAGCCAGCTGGATTCTGGAAGATAATACCATGATGAACCGTATTTTAACAAATATCGATGCCGATCCTTACAAACGGTATCGCATTTATCAAATAGACTTCTAATTCAACGGTCTATGATGAATTCCGACAAGAAAAGAAACCTCAGTATTATTGACATTCTTAACCTGGGGTTTCTTTTCGTTATTTTTGTGTTTGCCCTCATCACCTTACCGCACAATCCTTATACTTTCAAACCTTTTCTGGCCCTGGCCTTTGCACTGGCTCTGGTGTTCCTGGCTGTCGCCATCCGCAACCGGGCCAGTCAGAAGGACGAATCCAGAACCATCAGCAAGATCATCCGGGGTTTTGTGAATTTCTATCCGTTGATTTTCTTTTTTGTGGTTTTCGAAAGCTTTTATATGATCCTGCCTTTCCTGAACCCCCATGACTATGATAAGGCGCTGGCCCAGATGGATTACGCTTTGCTGGGGGTAAATCCGACCGTCTGGATCGAAACGTTTTTCAGGCCCTGGCTTACGGATTTGATGTACCTGCTGTATTTCTTTTATTTTCCCTTTCCGCTTTTTATTCTGATCTACCTCTTCCGGAAAGGGACTGACCATCAGTTTAATAAAAGTGTATTTATTTACCTGCTGGTATATTACGGGGCTTACATCATTTACTTTATCGTACCGGCCCGCGGGCCGCATCTTTACGCTCCCATTGCCCATCTGCAAACCAGGGAACTGACCGGGATCTTTCTGGCCGGTCCGATCCGCAGCCTTATCGGCACACTGGAGCCCAACAAATTCGACGCATTTCCAAGCCTCCACACAGCCATCTCGCTGGCAACCCTCATCCTGATGGGTAAGTACCATAAAAAAATGTTTCTTATCTTTACTCCTGTCGTGATGGGTATCTGGATATCACTGGTTTACTGCCGGTATCATTATGTTTCCGATATGATCGCCGGGATTCTCTGGACTGTCATCGCGTTTATTGTGGGAGGCTGGATTTATGAAAAAACGTTGAAATATCATCTACCACCCTACTTTCAAAAAAGTAAACATGTTTAAAGGAATCACTTTCGAAAAAAAAGACCTGCACGTTTATGTCTTGCTGCTGAGTGCGCCTGTGTTGCTGACCTTGTACCGCTATCACGGATATCCACAGTTCTTTTACAGCTATTTCCCGGCTTACAAAACCCTGCCCGAAGGAGACCTGGTGGCACGTTACTGGCAGTTCGGTGTTTTCTTTGTTTTGATGTTCATCCTGCCGCTGCTTTACATGAAACTGGGCATGAAAAAGCCCCTGCGCGATTTCGGCTGGGGCCTCGGTGACATCAAATACGGACTCACCTGGCTCCTCGGCATTCCCCTGATCGTGGTGCCACTGATCTACATAGCCTCCAAAATGCCGGGCATGCGGGTGGAATATCCACTGGCCAAAAGCCTGATCACAGACCCGAGTCATTTTGCCGTGTATGAGATCGCCTACGTGTTGTTTTATTATGTTGCCTGGGAGTTTTTCTTCCGGGGATTTCTGCTCTTCGGGCTCAAGGACCGTTTCGGTGCGGTGAATGCGATCCTCATCGAAACCATTTCTTCCACGCTGGTGCATATCGACAAACCCGAAGGTGAGATCATCGGTGCCATTGTGGTAGGCATTCTGTTTGGCATGATCGCCCTGCGCAGCAAATCGATCTGGTATGTCTTTCTGATCCATGCCTCCATTGGCGTTCTACTCGACTACTTCATCATATTCCATCACTGATGTCAAAAGTACTGGTAACGGGTAGCAACGGCTTCATCGGGAGCAATTTGTGCAAACGGATTGTGGAAGCAGGCCATGAAGTACATGCGTTGGTGCGAAAATCCTCCAACCTGCAATTCCTTGAAGGGATGCCCATAAAACTGGTCTTTGGAGATATTACCGAAGGTGAAACGCTTCGCCCGGTTATGGCAGGAATGGAAACTGTCTTTCATGTCGCGGGCCTGGCCGCCGACTGGGGACCTTTTGAACTTTTTGAGAAAGTCAATCTTCAGGGGACGAAAAATGTGGCCCTAGCGGCTTCCGAAGCCGGAGTAAAAAAACTGGTTTACATCAGTACCGTGGCCTTTTACGGCTTCGGAAAACAAAACGTCAACGAGGAATTCCCACCGGCAAAAACCCTGATCCCTTACGCAAAAACGAAATATCTGGCGGAGCAGTGGCTCTGGGACTTCCGCAAAGAAACCTCGATGGAGATCACCGCCGTGCAGCCCGGCAATGTGTTTGGCGAAAACGATCATACCTTCATTTCAAAATATATCGATGCCCTGCTGAGTGGAAAATTTGCGGAAATTAACCGTGGAAAAAGCAAAACCTGTCCGGTTTTTGTGGACAATCTGGTGGACATCATCCTGCGGGTGGCCGAAGAAAAAAAAGCCGACGGCCATGCCTACATCGCCACCGACGGCCTGGATATCACCTGGCATGAATTCAATACGGCGCTTGCACAACAGCTGGAAGTGAAATTACCCCGAACTTCCCTCCCCTACGCACTTGCCATGACTGCAGCCAAAATTTATTACGGGACGCATCAATTCCTGAAGATTAAAGGGGAACCCTTTTTAACGCCTTACCGCATCAACAATGGCGGAAAAGATTATCATTTCAGCATCGCGAAGCTGAAAGAACATTTCGATTATCAGCCCAGAACAGACCTGGAAACCGCCTTGCAGAAAACGGTGGAATGGTACCAATCAACGCATTGAATCCGAAGATTTAATAATCCAATCTTGCGGGAAAACGATCCTTCAGGGCAACCCTTCCGTACCGAAATCCAGAACAAAAAAAAAGAGGTTGTCTCAGCAATAGAAACAACCTCTTTAAGTACCCAAGATAGGACTTGAACCTACACGGCCATGCGGCCACTACACCCTGAATGTAGCGCGTCTACCAATTCCGCCACTTGGGCATTTTAATTTAAGAACGTCTAAAAAAACGACGGTGCAAAGATACAAAATCAAAAAAGAACTCCAAAACTAACTTTTCAACATCGTCATTTTTTTCCGTGCCCAGAACAAGAATCGAACTTGCACTCCCAAAACGGGAACATGGCCCTCAACCATGCGCGTCTACCAATTCCGCCACCTGGGCTTTAAGGAGGTGCAAAATTAGTATTATTTCTTAATCTACCTCAAAATTGCCCATAATTTTTTACCAGAAAATACAACCCGATGCCCATCAGGAAGGCAGTAAATCCCAGCAGTAAAAAATGCACGGTGAATCCCTTCTTTTTTTTCCGGGAAGACGGGTGCGAGAGATAGAGCTTATAAGCAATCAGATTAGCCAGAGAAGCCACCAGACTACCGAATCCACCCACATTCGAACCCCACAGCAGCGCCTGCCACTGCGTGGTATATTTCGACAACAACAAAGCGGCCGGCACATTGCTAATGATCTGGCTGATGCCCGCAGTGTAAAGAAATACTGAGTCCGGGTGATGAATTCCCGTGACAAAAACCTGTTTCAGATTATCGGCCAGGCCGAAAAAGCAGAGAAAAGTCAACAGCAACGCGTAATCAATCCCCAGGCTCTTCCGGTCGAAGACCAGCGCATAGAGGAAGACCAGGGATACCACGATAACCGGCAGCCAATGCAAAATCACCAGGATCAGGACGGCAAGCAGCAACAGGTAGGAATAGGCTTTGGAACCTACCGTTGCCGGAGAAACCCGAGGGTTCCCGACTGCAGCATTTCGGTTTAAACCAAGGGTAAAAAGCAGGATAAAGAACAGAAAGAAAAGAGAAAATGGCGTCATCGTTTTGACAAAAGACAGCGGATGGATTCCGTAGACCCAATAAATAAAAAGGTTCTGCGGATTTCCGAAAGGCGTGAGTGCCGATCCCGCATTGGCCGCCAGTGCTTCGAGGATCACCAACGTCCCCTTCTTTTCCACCTGTATCATCAAGGTAAGGGGAACCAGCATGACCAGGGCCACATCATTGGTGACAAACATGGACAAAACAAAGGTGGTAAGCACCAACTTGGCCTCCAGAAACCGGCCTACCTCCATCCGCTGGGAAAGCCGGAGCATGAAACCGCTTCTTTCCAACCCTTTTACCGTGATAAAAAATGCCAGAAGGACGATGATCACCTGAAATTCCTTTTCCGAGTAAACCGGAAGGCGCCGAAAAAACAAGGAAGTAAGCACCAGGCTGAGAAAAGATCCCAGAAATAGCCACTCCTTTGTTATCAGACCTTTGTAACGGTCTTTTCTCCACAATGCATTTTGCATCACAACCAAAGAAAAAATCAGGAAATATTCAACTGAAAACAGCCGGCAAATCTATGAAAAAGAAAATTCACTTAACTTTAATTTCACAGGATGCGAGGGCAATTTATTTATTTTTGTCGGGTACAACATCCTTAATGCATATGTTCACAGAAAAAGACCTTCAACAGATCCATTCCAGAGGAATCGATCCCAAAACGGCGGAAAAACAAATTGACAATTTTAAAAAAGGATTTCCCTTTATCCGGCTCTCTGCGCCTGCCACGACGGGAAACGGTATTTTTTCATTTACGGAAGCCGAAACGCAGGAACTGGTTTCCTATTTCGAGGAAGGACGGGAAGATTACGAAATTCTGAAATTCGTTCCCGCCTCCGGTGCTGCCAGCCGGATGTTCAAACATCTGCTGTCATTCAAAAATGATTTTCAGGGCACGGCAACGGAAAATGCCGACCTGGAGGCGGATGAGGATTTAAATTCGGTAGGATATTTCTTCAAAAATCTGAAGAAATTTGCCTTTTATGATGCGTTGAAACAGGAAATAAAGGCCCACGATCTGGAT
>JBJKPL010000217.1:0-9203 GCA_046706345.1 Candidatus Sulfidibacterium sp. | reverse complement strand
GGGGATAGCGAATAAGACTATGTCCATGGCAAGGTGGAAAACTCCTTTAGCCAGGAGTATCCCCGCGAGAAAGTCCGTCAGGTCTGGATCACCGATGGTTCGGATGATGGAACACCGGATTTTCTGAAAAAATACCGCGATCAGGGGGTAGAAGTATATCATGAAGCTCAACGGGGAGGAAAAATCGGAGCCATGAACCGGGGCATGCAGTTTGTAAAATCCCCGATCACCATTTTCTCCGACGGCAACACCATTCTGGGAAAGGAATCGATCCAACGGATCGTCAGGTTGTTTGCAGACCCTGCTGTGGGCTGTGTTTCGGGAGAAAAGCGCATTTTCAGTAAGGACAAAGATAGTGCCGCCGGAACCGAAGGTGTGTATTGGAAATATGAGTCAAAACTTAAAAAATGGGATGCCGAGCTTTATTCAGTCGTAGGTGCCGCCGGTGAACTTTTTGCCATCCGCACCGAGCTTTTTCAGCCGGTGGAAAAAGACACGCTGCTGGATGATTTCATTATTTCGCTGCGCATCGCCATGCAGGGGCGCACCATTCAGTACGATCCGGAGGCCTACGCCATTGAAAGTGCCTCCGCCAATGTGAAAGAAGAGTTGAAGCGGAAAGTTCGGATTGCAGCCGGCGGGATCCAGTCGATCATCCGTTTAAGATCCCTGTTGAATATTTTTAAATATGGTACCCTCAGTTTTCAATATATCTCGCACCGGGTGCTGCGATGGACGCTGGCTCCCTTATCCCTGCCCGTTATTTTTTTCCTGAATCTCTGGTTTGCCTGGCAGGCAGGATTTGACAATTTCACAAATTTTTATTTAATTTTGTTCTATGCCGAAGTGTTGTTTTACCTTCTGGCTGTGGGTGGTTGGTATCTAGAAAACAGAAAAATCAGTAATAAGGTCTTTTTTATTCCTTATTACTTTTTCGTGATGAATTACGCGGTCTTTGCCGGTATCCGCCGGTACCTGAAAGGACAGCAAACTGTGAATTGGGAAAGGGCCAAAAGAGGCTCTTAAGAGAATGAATTACAAAACAGCCACCGGTTTCATCTTCTTTATCTCACTTTTACTGTGGGCTTCGGTGGATCTCTTTGCGCAAACGTGCACCTTTACCGTATCTTCCAGCTCGCCTTATATTGATGCCCAGAATACAACTCAGTTTCCGAACCTGAAAGCCGGGGATACCGTTTGCCTGAAAGCGGGGACTTGGGACTTTCTATATTTACGGAATTTTCATGGAACGGCCGGAAAACCCATTACTTTCGTCAACCAGGGCGGCACGGTGGTGGTCAGCGCCATTACCAAACCCAACAACTATTTTGGCATCAAGATCGGAAATTGTTCCTATGTTATTTTCAGGGGCAATGGCGTTCAAGGAGTCCCCTATGGTTTTCAGGTCGATACGGTGGCTGCCGGCGCCGGGATGAGCATCGATGATCTGAGCACCCATGTGGAAGTTTCCCAGGTTGAGATTGCCCATACTGCCATTGGCGGTGTGTACGCCAAAACCGATCCGACCTGCGGCAACTACAGTGCCACCCGGGACAAGTTTACCATGTACGATTTTTCTTTTCATGACAACTATGTCCATGACGTGCCCAACGAAGGCCTGTACATCGGAAATTCGCATTTTTCAGGGATGTATCTTTCGGGTTGTGATACCACGGTATATCCACATGTGCTGAAAGGCGTAAAAATTTACAACAATATTATCGAGCACAGCGGTTATGACGGTATCCAGGTCAGTTCTGCCGATTCAGGCTGTGTCATTCACGACAACACCATCCGTTATGATTCCTATCAGAAGACCAATTTCCAGATGTCCGGGATCCTGATCGGCGGGGGCAGTCAGTGCAATACATATAACAACAAGATCCTCAACGGGAACGGTGACGGGATCGATGTTTTTGGCCTGGGAAATTACAAGATCTTCAACAATCTGATCGTGAATGCCGGAATGACCTATTACCCCGACTCTGCCAATGCGCAAAAACACGGCGTCTATGTGGGCACGGATTCTACCTATGCCAATGCCAGCCTGGGTATTTATAACAACACCATCGTAAGTCCCAAGAGTTTTGGTATCGACCTGAACAATTCCAAACTGACCCAAATCAATGTCACCAACAATTTGATCGTGGAACCCGGAAAATATGCCACCGATGGTACCGGCGCTTTTATCAACATCGCCAACGGCTATACCAACAATATTGAAGAGAAGACAAACTTTACAACGGATACCCTGGCTACCGCCGGGTTTGTCCGTCCGGATTCCATGAATTTTGATCTCCGGGCCTCCTCTGCTGCCGTAGGTTACGGAACCAATCTCACGGCCGAAGACATCACCTTTGACATTTTAAACCGGTCGCGGCCCGCAACAGGGCCCTTCGATGCGGGCGCTTATGAGCATGATACATCCACAGGGGTTCTGAACCTGCACCCTTCGGATGTAAAAACGATAAAGATTTATCCCAATCCGGTGTCCCGGAATTTCCAGGTCGAACTGGTCACCAAGACCACCCAGACGGTGAAAGCCAGTTTTTCGGATGCATTGGGGAGAACGATATTTACCCGGAAATTCCGGTGCGAGGCCGCCAGGACTTGCCATCAAACCTTTTCCATGATACCCTTGAAGAATGGTTGGTATTTTATAAATATTTTTACTAAAAGCGGAAGGATCAGCCTTCCGGTCATTGTTGAACATAATTTAATGCAATGAAAAAACTGATAAAAAAATTAATACCATCGTTTTTGGGCTGGGCGGTCAAGCAAGTCTGGTTGTTTTTCAGGGGAATCTATTATTCCGGCAGCAAGTATGAATGCCCGGTATGCGGTCAGAAATTCCGCACCATGCTTCCCGGAGGGTTTGACCTCGCCGTGATCACCGAAAAGCAGATCGTCGGGGGCGGCCGGAGGGACCTGGATGTGTGCCCTCGATGCCAGAGTACCGACCGGGATCGCCTGGTATTTTTGTACCTGAAGTATGAAAGCAATCTTTTCAAAAAAAGGCACCTGCTACTGCATGTGGCACCAGAGCCATCGTTATACCGTGTTTTCAAAAAAAATCAAAACCTGGAATACTATCCGGCAACGAAAAATGAAGAGGGGTTTTATTACGACCGGCGTGTGCAGAAAGAGGATCTGCTGGACCTGCAGTTTGAGGACAATACCTTCGACTGGATCCTCTGCAACCACGTCCTGGAGCATATCCCCGATGACATGAAAGCCATGAGCGAGCTGTTACGTGTGCTACGCCCGGGCGGAAATGCCATATTGCAGGTCCCCTATTCCCTCGTCCTGGACGAAACCTTTGAAGACTTTTCCATCACGGAACCCCGGGAGCGGGAGAAAATTTTCGGACAGTTCGACCATGTCCGTATTTATGGGAAAGACTATCCCGAGCGGCTTCGGAAAGCCGGTTTTGAGGTGAAAGTTGTAAAGCAAAACTGGAATTTCTCCAACATCATCGATTTTAAGAGATTTGCCTTAAATCCTAATGAGGATTTATTTTTGTGTACCAAACCCATGGGATCATGAGGCAGATTCCGAAAAACGGGTTACTGATGCTCTCGCTGATGCTCTTATCGGCGCGGGTTCTGGCAGCCGGACCGGTCATGGCCCAAGGCTCAGATCCGGGCTTTTTCCTGCTGCTGTCGGGCCTGATTTTCATTTTACTTTTTTTTAATTATGTATTTTTTAGGAAACGCCGGCGAAAATCGCTTCAGCTGATCACCGATCTGGAGGTGAAAATTGAAAAGTCTGAAAAATCCATCGAAGAAATCGGGCTGCACGCTACCGATATCGCAGCAAGAAAAAAAACCATGCTGGCCCAGGAAGCCAGGGACCTGGAAAAAAACCTGAAAGCCATGCAGGCCACCCTCAGCACAGCACATGAAAGTGCACAGAGAAACAGCATTCTGCTTTCAAATATCAGCCATACATTACGAACCAATCTGAACGATATCCTCGGCTTTTCCTATCTGCTGGGAAACGAGTTTGCCAAAGAAGAAAATGCAGAATTGTTTGAATTCAGTGAAAACATCCGCAAAAGCGGAGAATCGCTGATGCATTTGCTGAACAACATCATTGATATCAGTCGGATCGAAGCCAATACATTTAACCTGGGGAAACAAAACTGCAACCTGAACACACTGATCGAAGAGCTGAAGGCTGAATTTCAGGCGGCCGCACGGCAAAAAGGATTGCAATTGTTTTTCGAATGTGAAGACATCCCCTTGTTTTCCACCGACCTGGAAGCGCTGACGCACATCCTTTCCAATTTACTGGACAACGCCATTAAATATTCCGGTAGCGGATACGTTAAAGTCATCATGAAGGCAGAAAACGAGCGGGTGGTCATTGCCGTAAAAGACACCGGTACGGGCATTGACAAGGCCTATCAGGAGGAGATCTTTGAGCCCTTCCGCCGGCAGAGTCTGGGATATTCCAGCACGACATTTCAGGGTGCGGGGCTTGGGCTTCCCCTGGTGAAGCAGATGTTAAGCCTGATGGGCGGCAGCATTGAACTGGAGTCGGAGAAAGCGGTGGGAACGACTGTCACCGTGCGCATTCCCAGAGGGAAAGCGCAGTTTGAGTCCTTTACTCCCGGCGCCGACAGGAACCAAGCGACGCGAAGGAATCAGGAGGTTCGTCTGCGACACAATATCCAAAACATGCTGGTTATCGACAATGACAATCTGAACAACATGCTGATCCGCAAAATGCTGCCGCGGGTGCCGCAGCTGACGTTTGCCACCAGCGAGGGAGAACTGGAAAAGATCATCGATAAAAACAGTAAAAAGGGACAGCCTTTCGACATTGTGATCTTAAACATTGACTTTTTGGGTGTAAATGGAGGTACCCGTCTGAGAGAAAAACTGCAACAGGATCATCCGGTTTTCAGGAAAACTCCCTTCGTGGCCCTTTCCGACATCATGGATTTCGGGCTGGATGAGAAAATGGTGAAAGCGGGTTTTACCACCTACCTGAGCAAACCCATCAATAAAGAAAAGTTATTAAATACGATGAACACCACAATAAATCAATGAAAATTGATAATTTAGTACCCTCAAAACCTAGACTTGTATATGACAGACAGTGCTAAGAAGCCGCTCAGAATTCTGATAGTTGAAGACAATGATCTGAATGCAAAATTTGCAGAGATTGTTTTGACGAAATACCATTTTAAAGTGGATTTTGCCACCAACGGGAGTCTTGCCATAGAAAAATTCCTGAAAAATGACTATGATCTCATTCTGATGGACATCCAGATGCCTTTACTGAACGGAATTGAAACGACGGCTCAGATCCGGAACTATGAGACACAGCTTTCCATCGAGAAGCCGGTGGTGATCATTGCCGTGACGGCTTTTGCCCTGGAGCATGATCGCGATCACTGTCTGGAAAGCGGCATGAACGATTATCTCACCAAACCTTATCGTCCTGCCGAGTTGATCGAGACCATCAAAAAACATTTCGACATATAGTTTCGTTCATAACCTGGCCTCGGCATGGCCAGAAATGCCCTGAGGAAGCATTGTAAGCCCTACGCGAATCCACAAAACTGTGGAAAACTAATTTGTAAAGTTGAAAGTTATTTGACGGGAAATTTTTATTTTTACGTTTCTTATTTTTGTTTAAGCAAAGTAAACTTATCATTATGAAATTTATCATCTCAAGTGCCACACTTTTAAAAAGTTTGCAGAAAATCAGCGGGGTTATGAGCTCCAGTAATACCTTGCCCATTTTAGAGGATTTTTTGTTTGAACTTTCGGAAGATAAAAAACTCAAGATTACGGCTTCTGATCTGGAGACGACCATTTCCGTGGTGGCGCAGGTCGACATGGCCGAAAACCCCGGTAAAATAGCCATCCCGGCCCGCATGCTTCTGGAAATCATGAAAACCTTCCCGGATATTCCGGTAACCCTTTCGGTGAAGATGGATTCCCAGGAAATTGAGTTGTTGGCAGGAGAAGGAAAATACAAACTGATTGGCCATCCGAGTGATGAGTTCCCGCAGATCCCTGTGATGAATGATACCGAAAAACTGAATCTGGACGCTTCTTTGCTTGTGAATGCTTTTAATAAAACCCTATTTGCTACGGGGAACGATGAACTGCGGCCTGTGTTGTCCGGCGTCTACTGCGAGGTAAAGGAATCACAGCTGAACTTCATCTCCACCGATGCCCACAAATTGGTCCGTTACACGCGCCATGATGTGAAACCCGGAAAAAATATTGCATTCATTTTACCAAAGAAACCCCTCAACCATCTGAAAAATATCATGCCCGACGATGCGGATCAGGAAGTTGTCATGGAATACAACCAAACCAATGCCATGATCTTATTTGATGATATTTCTCTGATATGCAGGCTGATCGATGGAAAATATCCCAATTATGAGGCGGTGATTCCCACGCAGAATCCCTTCAAACTGGTCATCAACCGAAAAAGCCTCCTCAATGCCCTGCGGCGTGTGGCCATTTTCGGCAGTAAATCCACCCACCAGGTACGGTTCAAAATCTCCGGAAAAGAGCTCATACTCACTGCCGAAGACATTGATTACTCCAGTGAGGCCAAAGAAAGGCTGAGCTGCAACTATGAAGGCGATGACATCGAGATTGGATTCAATTCCAAGTTCATGCAGGAGATATTAAATACCCTGGAATCAGAAAATATCGACATTGAACTGTCGGCACCCAATCGTGCCGGGATCATCATCCCCGACACCAACGACCCCAAAGCAGAAGACATCATCATGCTGATCATGCCGGTGATGCTGACCAAATAATATGGATGTTCACAAAATACTGAAGGTTGTGCACTTGGTGCACAGCCTTTTTTCATGGATGCCCTCACAAACGTGGCAGTTGGGGTCGAATTATTTCCTTAAAATACTGTACGCACAGCGGGCCACTGCCACCGGCTCCTCCTGATGCTGCTGGAATAGTTTCACATCCACCAGGATGATCCGCTTGCCCGATTTAACCAGTACCCCGCTTCCATAAATGTCTTCTTCCACAGCGCCGTGAAGGTAATCGATGCGCATATCCACGGTATTGATTTGGTCATTCAGGTGCGCAAGGCTGAAAGCAACGATGCCGCCCACGGTGTCGGCAATGCTGGCCAGGATGCCTCCATGCCAGAGTCCGCGCCGGAAATCCCCTACAAAGATCTTCTGAAAAGGCACCCGCACTTCCACGTGTCCCTCATCAATTTGATCCAGCACCACGCCCAGCATCTTGTTTACCGGCATGGCATTCAACATACCCTCTTTGATCAGGGACAACCTCTTTTCTTTTTCCGCATCGGTTTCTTTCATAATGGCAGCATTTAATTTTCCACAAATTTCGAAATATTCTTCAAACATACCAGCCATCACCAATTTAAGTATTTTAGTATTTTTTTGATTTTTTGATCTGTTTTGGTGTTGTTCTTTTTGTACATTTGATCTGAGAGATATTCACTTTGCCCACGGACATTATGAATTTAAATTCCCTTCAATCCAAAAAACGACCTGGAAACAAGGATTATACGTTTTCTATTCTTATCCCCAGCTGGAATAACCTGCCCTATTTGCAACTGTGTATCCGCAGCATCCGCGAAAATTCCCGTTTTTATCATCAGATCATTGTGGTGATCAATGAAGGTAAAGACGGCACCCTGGAATGGGTGCGTTCGCAGCCGGATCTGGATTATGTATATTCGACAGAAAACCTGGGGATCTGCTATGGCTTGAATGCCGGCACCCCGTTGCTGGAAACCGATTATGTGGTTTATGTCAATGACGACATGTATCTCCTTCCCGATTGGGACCAAGCGTTTCAGGATGAACTCAGCACAGCGCCACGACATTCCTTTATGCTTTCTTCCACCATGATCGAGCCGCACGACACAAAGAATCCGTGTGCCATCGTGGGGGATTACGGGGATTCGCTGGAATCGTTCCGGGAAAAGGAATTACTGGCCGCATTCCGGGATTTTCCGAAGGCCGACTGGTCGGGCAGCACCTGGCCTCCCCTGCTGCTCTCCAAAACGTTGTGGGATCTTGTGGGCGGTATGAGCGTGGAGTTTTCTCCGGGCATGTATTCGGATCCTGACCTGGCGATGAAATGCTGGCAGGCAGGGGTTAGATACTTCAAAGGTGTCGGCGCCAGCCGGGTTTATCATTTCGGATCAAAATCCACCAAAAGGGTAAAGAAAAACCGGGGAAAAGATAAGTTTCTTCAAAAATACGGCCTAACTTCGCGGAGTTTTACAAATTTTTACCTGAAGCGTGGTGAAACTTTTCAGGGGCTCCTGCCGGAACCCCATATCCCTGTCGCGGAAAGGTGGATAAACAAGATCAAGTTGGTACAGCATATCCTGTTCTGAACCACTTGTGTAAGCGAAGTATTCTTATGAGTGAAAAAACCTATGATTTTAACGCGGTCGTTTCAAGGGAACAGACCGATTGTGTCAAATACGATTTAAGGGCCGAAACTTTCGGAAAAGAAGATGTCATTCCCATGTGGGTGGCAGACATGGATTTTAAAACCCCCGAATTTATTACCCGGGCGGTCATGGAAAGGGCTTCACATCCGGTTTACGGATATACCGTCATGTCCGAAGCCAATTATGACTCCATCATTAAATGGGTAAAAAATCGCCATGGCTGGTCCATCCAAAAAGACTGGATTCATTTTGCACCCGGAGTGGTTCCCGGCGTCAATTTTGCCATTCATGCATTTACGGAACCGGGAGACGGAATCATCGTTCAGCCACCGGTTTATTTTCCGTTTGCCGATTCCATCAAACAAAACGGGAGAAAAGTCATTGAAAATCCGCTGATATTCAAAGACGGTCGTTACACCATCGACTTTGAGGATCTTGAAAAACGGGCCCGGGAAGCCAAAATGATCCTGCTTTCCAGTCCCCACAATCCGGTGGGAAGGTGCTGGGATCATGAAGAGCTGAAACGGATGAGTGAGATCTGTGTCACACACCACGTGATCATCATATCCGATGAAATTCACAATGATCTGATCCTTCCGGGCTATCACCACATCCCCACGGCCACTCTGTCGGATGAGATCGCCAACATGACGGTAACGTGTATTGCTCCCAGCAAAACCTTTAACCTGGCGGGGCTCTCCACTTCTTCCATCATCATCCAAAATCCGGAGCTCAGGGAAAAATTCCGGAGATTCTCAGAA
>JBJKPL010000216.1:0-2018 GCA_046706345.1 Candidatus Sulfidibacterium sp. | reverse complement strand
GCCGTTTTCAGCCTTGTTTTTGTTCTTCAGTTTTCTGGTCTTGTTGTTTATCGTGATCCAGTATGGACGACGTGTGGCGCGGTTGTTCAGTTATTCCTTCCGGGCCCGCTTGCAGCTTATATTTTTTTCCTCCGTGCTTGCAGTGTTCCTGGTGCTTTCCTTTATTTCGTTTTATTACTTCCGTGAAAACGGCAAAAGCCAGGTGAACGATTATCTTCGCGAAAAATCACATTCTGTGCTCATCGCCATGCAGCAGAGGCTGGAAGACTATCCCGCGATCTCGCAGAACGACCAAACGGAGATTCAGGATGATCTGCAAAAACTTTCGCTGCTGTTCTTTTCCGACATCAATCTTTATAGCCGTTCGGGGACGCTTATTGCATCTTCCAGGCCTGAGATCTTTGAAAACGGATTGCAGTCTTCCCTGATCAATCCTGCAGCGTATAATCACATCCGCATTCGCAACCGGCTGTTTTATGTTGCCAAAGAACATATCGGGAACCTGGAATTTTATTCGTCCTACATGCCCTTTACCCTGATGAATGGCAGAGATGCGGGGATCCTGAATCTTCCCTATTTTGCAGGCCAGAGCCAGATCCAGAAATCGGGGTACCAGATGCTGGCCAATTTGCTCAGCCTGTTCGTGATCACCGGGATCCTGGGCCTGATCATCATCCTGTATCTTTCGAAGATCATGACCCGGCCGTTGGTGTTGCTGCAGGAAAAGATCAACCTGGTGAGCATCGAAAAGAAAAACGAAAAGATCGTCTGGGAAGAGCGGGATGAGATCGGTCAGTTGATCGAAGCTTACAACCAGATGGTGGAAAAACTAGAGCAGAGTGCCGAGTTGCTGAAATATTCCGAGCGCGAACGGGCCTGGGGTGAAATGGCACGGCAGATCACCCACGAGATCCGCAACCCGCTGACCCCAATGAAGCTGAACGTCCAGTATCTGCTCAAGGCCTACGAGCAAAAAGACCGTAACTTCGACGAAAAACTCAAGAACATCAGCCAGACGCTCATCAACCAGATCGATGCCCTGAACGAAGTGGCCGGCATGTTTTCCGACTTCTCGAAATCCACGCTGCCGAAAAACGAAAAAGCCGACCTGCTGGTGGCGATCCGGAACTCCATCACGCTGTTCAAAAAATCCTATCAGGTCAGCTTCAAACTCATCACGCCGGACCACGACGATCTCTGGGTGCGGGCCTCGGCCAAAAGTCTGATGCGCATCTTCAACAACCTGACGAAAAATGCGGTACAGGCCATGGAAGGCAAGGCCGACAAACGCATCGAGGTCGAAGTGATCCCGGAGGAAAAGGAGATCACCGTGCGGTTTACCGACTTTGGCAAAGGGATTGCCCCCGAAAACAAAAGAAGCATTTTCCAGCCGTATTTCACCACCAAATCCACCGGTACCGGACTGGGGCTGGCCATCGTGAAAAACATGATGAAGGAAATGGAAGGCAGCGTTGACTTTGAATCCCAGTCCGGAAAAGGAACCACCTTCTATCTGAAATTCAGACGGGTTTAAACCCCCGGGAAAATTTTATCCGACCCCTTCGATTTGGGACGTTATCATCATTATTTGTGTACTTTTGGCGGCAGAATATGGCAAGTAATCCTTTAAAAAAGCTGGCAGGTGATACCCTGGTCTACGGTATGGGAACCATCGTTCCCCGGCTGCTCAATTATTTGCTGGTTCCCTTTTACACCTATCTGGTTTTTTCGCCGCAGCAATACGGAAAAGTGACCGAGTTGTATGCTTTTGTGGCCATCTTACTGGTGCTGCTGACCTACGGGATGGAGATCTCCTTTTTCCGTTATGCCAACGAGTATAAAAAAGACGTGAAATCGGTTTTCAGCACGGCGACCACCAGTTTGCTGATCACCTCGGTCCTCTTTATTATCATTGTTTTTTTCAACCGCGACGGGATTGCCCGGGGCATCCGCTATTCGGAGCATCCCGAGTTTATTGTCATGATCGCAATGATCGTCGGCCTGGATGCCATTTCCAC
>JBJKPL010000215.1:0-2661 GCA_046706345.1 Candidatus Sulfidibacterium sp. | reverse complement strand
GTAGAGGGTCTCTCCCTTGAGTAACATATTTCCGTGGCGGGTTCTGTTGATCATCTGTGCGTGGTGGTCGTCCACATTTTTGATCAGCTGACTTGTGAGGATGCGCGGTTTCATGCGATCGGCTTCCTTGCGGCCGATGTGAGCCAAAACAGCTTCCCCGGCCTGACGTGTATCTCCCTGGCTGTCGGAATGGATCTCGAGCATTCCATAGGCACGTTCCACGATCTGCATTCCGGGCAGCACATTGGTCGATTTGATGGAGATGTCTGTTAACGCATTGATCTCAATGCCGGGGGCAATTTCAATAACACAACTGGCCTGTCCGCTCACCGGGAGAAAACCCCGGGAAACGGTTGCGATAAACGAAGCCATTTGCAGTTGCAGCGAATCTAAGAAGATATAAGTTCTTAAATCAATTCGGGATTCTGATTCGTTCATAAGCTATACTATTTAAGCGTTGTTCTGCCTAAAGGAAGGGCAGAGTCAACATTGGCATGAGGACGGGGAATGATGTGGGAGGAAACGATTTCGCCCACTTTTTCGGCAGCGCGCAATCCGGCATCTACAGCCGCGCGTACTGAGGCAACATCACCGCGAACAATGGCCGTAACGTAACCGCCACCGGTTTTTTCGTAACTTACCAATTCGACTTTCGCTGCTTTGACCATGGCATCTGAAGCCTCCACCATGGCTGCAAAACCCCGGGTTTCAATCATGCCCAGAGCCAACATTTCATTTTGTTCCATTTTGTGATTTTTATAAAATTAACCTTCTTTTATTTCTTCATTTGACAGGCGTTCCATGCAAAATTAAAAAATTTACAGATTTTCAGATCGATAGCATCCTGATGTGTAAATATAACGCATTTATTGGATACGGAAAAGTGCAAAATGCATGAAAAGTTTCAGCGCTTTTTATATGCCAGACCCGATTTCATTTTGTTTCGTCCTTTAAAGCACCTGTTTTTAACGGCGTTTTGGAAAAAAATTCCTTTTTTGAAGGTTGGATGAAAATCTTATTTCCGGAGATCGGGGAAGTCGATACGGTAAACGGATTCACGCCGGATAGAAAATGTCGTGTTACTTCCCTTCCGGGATGGAGCGGAGAATCAGGTTCCGATTTCGGAAATTATCCATTTCTGTAAATAAAATCGGAGTGTTTTCCCTGGAAACGAGCGGGGGGTTCGGCGGTGATTATCGCTGATCGTATTTTTAAAGCGTTATAAAACAGCAGTTTGAAATTTAAATTTTGTCTTGTTTTCGTTATGGCATAACAGTTGTATTGCAAAAAGTGTTATGAAAGCCATGAGTATCATATTGAGCAAAAAGGAACAAAAGGCACGGACACACAAATATTATAAATGTACCCGTTGCGGTTATGTTTCGATCATCAAGGATTCGATTTGTCCTATTTGTATTAAAGATGGCTACACATTAAAACTGAAATAAGATGAAAGAAATGAAGTTGAACCAAACCCTCTCGGTTGAAGAAATCGCTGTAGCGGGTTTAAAAAAACTTGATGTTTCAGAAGTTTCAGCAAAAATATATGAAAAAGGTGATAAGGTTTATTTCTTCGATGAGATGGATTCGAGCCATTATCGCCTCTATTCAGTCATTCACAAGCGATCCTTTTTCCTTTAATAGGGCAGATTGCCCAATTCCCGCCCAGAAAAACCCACTACGTACCTGTTGTGGGTTTTTTGTTTTCCTTCCGGCTTGATCAGGATCCTGTTGGATTAACAAATCTACTGATATGGAACAACCCGTCAAGGGTTAACAGCGGTTCGGTAGTGGTAATGCATTGGCTCAGCGGGGCAATGACCGGACTTAATCCACCGGTGGCCACCACGGTGAGTTCTTCCTGTAATTCTTCCTGTGTCCTCCGGATGAGGGTATCGATCAGCCCGGTGAACCCAAAGACGATGCCTGACTGGATGGCATGGATGGTGTTTTCGCCCAATACCGAAGGTGGAGGTGTCAGATGGATCTCGGGCAACTGGGCAGTTTTTCCCGCCAGGGCGCTCACAGCGGTTTTCAGGCCTGGAGCAATGGCCACTCCCCGGATTTCGGCATTTTTTCCGATGGTCGTAAAAGTCAGCGCCGTGCCAAAATCGACTACCATGGTCAGATCGCCGTATTTCTGGTAAGCAGCCACCGCATTGGCAACCAGATCGGCACCGATTTCGAAGGGGTTCATAACTTTCAACGGCAGGAAACCATAAATATCCGGACGGACAAGGATCTGATCTGTTCGGGGAAACAGGTTGCTGAGCATTTCCGAAAACGGCCGTACCAGCGAAGGAACCACGCTGCTTAAAACAATTTGGCGAATATCGGAATGGTCAATTTTACCGCCTTCCAGGAGGGAGCGAAAAATGACTTCATATTCATCGGCTGTTTTTAAATGATCGGTTTGAATGCGCCAATGATTTTTCCATTCACCTTTTTCAGTGGCACCAAAAACGATATTCGTATTTCCGATATCAATCGCCAGCAACAAGTTTTTCATGGTCTGTTATTTTCCTGAACCAAAATTACAGAAAAACAAAAAAAGGTTGACCTGAAAAAGATCAACCCTTGGTAGTAGCGGGGGCAGGATTCGAACCTTCGTCCGCCTCAGGCGGATATGAGCCCCAGCCTTTGAATTTCGTTCCAGACGTA
>JBJKPL010000214.1:0-10922 GCA_046706345.1 Candidatus Sulfidibacterium sp. | reverse complement strand
TTGTGGATAGTTTGAAGTTTGAATTGTACATCCTGGTGAAACAGGGGACATCGTTCAACTTTGTGCTGTTCCATACCTGGATGTTTGCAGACGACCAGATGATTCCTGCCGGACAGGATGGCGTGGTCGACTTTGAACTGGGGAACTGCAACGTGGGCGCTGCCGACCTGCAGCTGCCTCCTTACATGAACCTGCCTGCTCAGGCTACCCTGGCAGTCGGTAATTCAGTTCCGGGAAGCTTATTGCAGCCGGACGGCACCGCTGGATATTTTGACGTGACATTGTCTGGCATTGGCGCAGGCTTTGACATTGCCAACGGCGGGTACCCTGTCAACTGCATGCAGAGAACCGTGAATATTTACCTGGGACAGAGTAATCTGATGAACGTCGAGAGTTCGCTGTTCCCGGGTTCGATGATGTCTACCTATGCTCAGAACATCCGTTGGGACTGGATCAATTATCTGATCAACCATCTGGCCGACTATCCCGGCCGTACCTGGTCGGATGTCCAGCAGGCAATCTGGATGCTTGAAGACGCCACCTATAACGGACTGGAAACCGGATCTTATTTGCCTGACCCCATCACTTCTGTGGGATTGCAAATGGTTGCGGATACCAAATTACTGGGGAACGGATTTATTCCCGGCCCGGGTGACCTGGCAGCCGTGGTGTTTGAACATGCAACAGGTGATCCTGTCCAGATCGTGATCATTAAACTCGACCCTTGATAGTCCTTGATTAGCTTTCCTTATGCCGGGGATGGGTTATCCATCCCCGGCATTTTTATGGGCTTTGGTTAACGAAAAACGGGTAGCGGAAGCAGGTTCAAATTTTATCTGTGGTACAAATTGGCCGAATGCTCCGTGCGCCCTTCAGAAAGGGCTGCCGGAATATTTGGAAATCATCCTTGTTTTTCTTGTGTTTTTGAGTATTTCAAAGATCTAAATACGGAATAACTGCCATTTTTAAGCCTCCCGAATGAAGGGCCGAAAGGGGCATTTTAAAAAGAAAAACATCGATAGTGAAAAATTTCACAAAAATTGTTTTTTTGATAAAAAATTTTTATATTTGTAATAAGTAGAAGTTTTATCCAAAGATGATGAATGAGTTAAACTATTTTAAAAATCTAATTTTTCTCGTGTACTAGGAATTATTTAACGTTATGTCTAATTAATTTATAAAACTAAACCCAGACTATTTAAAATTTCTATTCTCTGCCTTACGGACCATCCTAAGAAGGTTACTGGTTTTCGAAGTCAAAGAAGATCCCCGTTTATTAAAGTTTACCGCATTCAGGTTGTTTACCTCACTGTTAAAATTCTGGATGTTGACCTGGCAGAGAAATTAGCTTCGTTCCTAATTTCATGCTTTTGAGTACCGAATTTTAACTTTTTAATCCTTCAAATAGGAAGCGCTACTATTTTCAAACTCTCCTAACTTTTGATTGAAGACTTTATCCAACACTACTCAGTACTATAAAAAGACCAGAACCATGACCTATCCAAATGTACTTATCGTTGAAGATGACTTTTTGAGCGCGGAAATTATAAGGCTAGTAATAGAGCGTTATGATATTCAGGTTACCGGTGTCGCCACAACGCCTCAAAAAGCGTTGCAAATATTTCTTGGCGGAAAAACCGATTTTATTATCTGCGATATCGATTTAAATTCTGATCTGTCCGGCATTGATTTGATCAGGCATATGAAAAAAATACGGCCAATCCATGTGGTCTATTTAACCGGACTATGCGATGAAAAAACGCTGTCCCAGGCCTTACAGACCCAGCCGGATGCCTACCTCACGAAACCTTTTACCCACTCGCAGTTGATTGCTACGATCAAAACCATTATCAACGAAAGCGGATTTCCCCAGACTGCAAACAACACCCCGGTGCCCACCAAAAGAGAACTTCAGATCATAGAAAGTCTGGCCAGGGGGATGACCAGCCTTCAAATTGCCGCTGCGCTGAATATTTCATTCGAGACCGTTCAAACCTACAGGAAACGGATCCTGGACAAGTTCCAGCTGAACTCGAGCTCGGAGCTCATCGTGATGGCCTTGAAAAAACGGTGGATCAATCTCAAACAATCTGATCCCACCTTGTTTTGACAAAATGTCCCATGGTCAGGATTGCGGCCCGTTCTTTTGCCATGGGACCGGGTCAAACTGCACCTACCTTTTGCATCCTTTCAAAACGATACATGTCTTTTTTTGTAAAATTTTTTCTGAAGATTATGGGAATAAAATATCCCGGAATATTCGATCGAATATTTCACAAAAATCTATAAATAAATAAGATATCCCCCGATTGGGGGATTGTTTCCCGTTAAATCAAAAAGTACTTTTGTTATAAAATGACATGAATCGATGGGGTCCGGGCATGATTATTTTGCAACGAAGTGAACCGTGAAGATCATCATTAAGTTCTTCGATTTTGATTGACTGCTGTGGAAGTTTGACTGTCCGTTCCCGGTAAGATAATGTAGCCAGACTATTTCATTTAAGTAAAACCGTTCCTTGAAATCCAGGAATGCCAGGTATGAAAATATACCGGTGACTCATTACAAAAAATTGGAAATCAATCCCCGAAAAGGAGGACCAGGTCGCTGTTGAGGGATGGGGCGGGGCTTCATTGGGTGAAGTGCCTTTTTTGGAGTAGGATCTCAAAAAGATAATAAATAGACAATGGATCAATGATTCAAAATTCGGCATATTGAAAAATTACTGGAATAGATTTGTTTCGGGACTATTTAATTCTGTGGGGGCCATATCCTGCACAGTTCTAACAGATAACTGCCAAACAAACAAAAAGATGAACTATCCGAGCGTTTTAATTGCGGAAGGAGATGCCTTGACTTCAGAATACATCAGGCTTATTCTGAAATACTACAATATCAGGATCACGGGGATTGCGAAAACCCCGCAACAAGGTATGGAGATCTTTGCCAAAGGTGAAACGGATTTAATCATCTGCGACATCAACCTGCATTGCGATTGGAATGTGATAGAATTTGTTCGTACCGTGAAAAAAATGCGTCCGGTTCACGTTATTTTTCTGTCGGGATCGAACGATGAAAAATTGTTTAAAAAGGTGTTGCAGACCCATCCGGATGCATACATCACCAAGCCCTTTACGCATCATCAATTGATTGCTTCCATTATGAAAGTGGGTTACGAGGGGGAATATAACAGGGATATGCAGCGTCAAAAGAAACCGACCAAAAGAGAGCTGGAGATCATCGAACAGTTAGCCAGGGGACTCACCAGCAGACAAATTGCTTCGGTCCTGAATATTTCTTTCGAAACGGTGCAAACCCACAGAAAGAGAATATTCAACAAGTTTCATGTCAATTCCAGTGCGGAGCTTATTGTACTGGCGCTGAAAAACCAATGGACCAAAGGGATGTCTCAGGACCTTTCATGATCCTGATAGGATCTCTCCGGAGTAAATGCTTCTTTCAACCGGGTTCTCTGTGGAATCGGGCTGACGTTTTATATACACCTTGAAAGCTTTCGGGAGTTTTAAAACCAATAACCGAGATTAAAATATAGGATGGCTTTTGCCGGCTGGTTGGAATTCATCAGCGACAGCTGCACCGGGCCGATGAAACTCTCGTAGCTCAGGGTCAGGCCGTAGACAATGATCAGGCCGGAGGTCTGCAGCGGATCGGAGAAATTATTGCTGATCTCGCCAAAATCGGCGGCGCCGGTCAGGTAGAATTTTTTCATGAAGTTGTACCTCAAACGGGCGCGCAACACCGCCAGGTTGTTGCCGGTTTTTTGTACGAAACGAAGGCCGGTGAAGGGCACGAAACTGTGCAGGTAATTGTCGGGATTCTGGCCCCCCAGGTAGAATTTATTTTGTGGCGGCGGGGCGATCAGGCCCAGCGTCATGCCGGCGAACAATCCGGGCCGGAAGACCCATTTTCCGGACATCGGAATATTTTGAGTGTAATTCAGGTAAAGAAACGGCGCGCTGGAAAATGCCGATTCGTTTTGCTCTGTGGCGAGGTTCAGCCGGTATTTGAAATTCAGCTCCATCCGGTACCCGCGATTGGGGAAATAGGCCTTATCGTAAGTGTCGGCGTTGAATTGGAAAAAAAGATTGCCATAGCTGGAAATCTCATCGGAACGGGGCAGGCTAACTTCAGTAAGTTCGGTCTGCTCCACACGGAAACGTTCAAATTCAAAACCGGCCCTGAAATTGAACAGATTCTTCAACGTGGCATTGATGAAGGCGGAACCGGAGAAATTGATAAACTGATAATCGGTAAGCTTTAGATCGTTTTGGTAAAGGTTGAAGTTCAGGGCATAAAAGTCGATGCTTGTGCCCAGGCCCATTTTGGCTCCCTGGTTGATGAGGTACATGGCCCGGAACCTCGGGTTGCTGCCCAGGATGGTCTGGGCAAAGAGCTTGGAGCCTTTTCCCAGCTTGTTCCTCAGTACCATATTCAGCAGGATGCTGCCCTGATAATCCGAGTCGAAATGCACGGCGGCACCCAGTGAGCCCGGGCTGGCTTCCTTGACTTTGATAAGCAGGTCGGTTTGGTTTCCCCTGGGCTGCAGCACATAGGACACATGGGTAAAGTAACGGGTACCGTAAACCTGATCAATGGTGCGTTCCAGTTCGCGGATGCTGATCGTGGTGTTGCGGAATTTGTTGAAATATCTTTCAAGGAACTTCAGGGGGATCTCTTTGTAGCCCTGATAAAGAACCTCGGAAATGCGCACTGAATCCAGCGGGATGGTGTTGTGAACTCTGACGGGTTCGTATTGGATCCTGTTCAGCGAATCCGCCAGGGACTTGATCTTACCGTAATATTTTTGGGCCGTGCGGTCACCGACAGCCATGATGGAGTCGTACTTATCAAAATCCATCACCTCATAGTTCAGATCGATGGGAATATAAAGGTTGGTGATCTTATAACCCGCCTTGTTGGCGGCCATCCGGTAGTAACTGGTGATCTGCTGCAGGACCTTGGGTACGGTATTCAATTTGTGGATGTTTTTCGTCAGCCCGCGTTGCACATCCATGCCTACGATAAACCCGACACCCATCTCCTTCAGGTCTTTGGCCGGAAAGTTGTCGATCACACCGCCGTCCACGAGGTATTTGCCCTGATAGTGAACCGGGGAGAAATAGATGGGAATGGACATACTGGCGCGGATGGCCTGGGGCAGATAGCCGCTGGTGAGCTTCACGGCTTTCCCGGTCAGGATGTTGGTGGCCATACACATGAAAGGCGTGGGGAGTTTGGAAAAATCGCGCGTCCTGTAATCCACGGTAAAATAACGGTTCAGCAGCAGGTCGATATTTTGTCCTTCGTACAGCGAGGATTTCAATTCGATCTTGTGCTCATTGAAAGGCAGGGTGGCGATGCTGTTTTCGGAATAGCCTTTCTCTTCAAAAGCGATGTATTTCCGGTCGACCACATCATGCAGCACATGGTCCCAGTTTTGTTCCCTGATGATCTGGCCGATGCTGTCGGGTGAATAGCCCAAGGCATAGAGTCCGCCGATAATACTCCCGATGCTGGTTCCGGCGATGTAGTCCACACGCAGGCCTGCTTTTTGGATGGCTTTCAGCAAACCGACATACGCAAAACCTTTGGCTCCACCGCCACTCAATACCAGCCCGACAGTGGGCCGCTGAGGTTTTTCCTTTCCCGTTTGTTGTGCAAAGCCCCCTGTCGGCAGCAAGCTGATCAGGAGGAGAATCAAAAAACCTGTTTTTCGGAGCATTTTCATAAATGGGTCTTTACTTTTAAGGAAATAACCATCCTGCGGATCGCTGCCGGACAAGGCTGGATACCGCTTGTTTTTTCTTTGCAAAATAAGAAAAACTTTCCGCTCCGAAGTCAAAAAATGGCTTTAATCTTTCGTTACCTCTCCCATTTTGATCCTGTCTTTTTCGGTGATGATCATGGGCGATTCACGGGTCATCAGTACCAGGCCGACGACCACGAACATCAGCAGGCTGAACGAGATCATCCAGTCGTGGATATAATGGCTGTGGCGCATGCTCATTCCCGCAACGAAAAGCATGCCCGAGATCTGTCCCACCCAGAGCAGCAGTCCCTGTGAGATCGATTCGGGCGCGGGAAAAGAGATCTCCGCGGCATACTGAAATCCTACCGGGCCGGCACTGAGGATAAAAAATCCCAGGATAAAAGAGGCCGCCAGCGCAATATCGTAAGCCGTCGCCGGGTTGTGGAAGAAGAACTTGGTGAAGGTGAGACCCAACACACCGGGCAACGCGCCGGCCGTACAGATGACCATAAAGCGTTTGCGCATGCGGAATTTGTCAGACAGCGCCGGAATAATGAGGGCCCCTACAATCCCGCCGATGAGCATCATGCCCCCGATGAGTCCGTCGGAGTCTTTGACCCCCAGGTTGGCGGAAATGGCATCGGTCATGGAGCTGATGGCATTAAAAATACCGAGTCCGATCAGGAAAACCATGATCGTCAGCAGCATGTCTTTTTGCTGCAGAATATCCTTTAATCCTTTGAAAAAGTCGTCTCTTTTCAGGTCGTCGGCGGCCGGCGCGGTGGGCGGTTTTTCTTTCATCAGGATCAGCGTCAGGACAGCCGCGCCGAAGGTCAGCCAGCCATACAGCATCAGCATGTGGGGGAACCCGTTTCCGTAACCCGGCTTGCCGGGGTCGGTGCCGATGAGCAATGGGGTGATCAGCATGGCCGCAATAATGCCCAGGTACTGGGCCAGGATCGCAAGGCCAGCCGCCAGCCCTCGCTCCCGCAAGGGAAACCACCGAACGGTGACCGCCGTCACAGCATTGAGAATAAAGGGCTGGGCGATGGACAATCCAACCTGGGCCCACAGGATCACCATGAAATTGCTTGCAAAATAACCTTTTACCAGCCCCGAAATCCCGGCAATCACCGCACCAATGCCGATGCCGGCACGTATTCCGTATGTGTCGATAATATACGAGGCCGGAATACTGATGATGATATACACCAGCATATAGACCATGGCCAGGAAATCGATATTGAAAAAGGAATTGGGATTGAACTGTCCCTTGTAAAAGACATCCGCCGGGCGTGCCACGGCCGCATGGGCGAGCCATTGCAGCTGAATGACAAACGAAATGATCATAAAGGTTACCAGGATGATCCAACGGTATCCGTACACTTTGTGGGTAGAATTTGCCATGTTGTGAAAAATTATTAATGACAAATATGAAAAAATAATTTGATTATGTATTCACGCCCCTAATTTTTTCCAGGACGCCTGAGAAAAGTTTCAGCCGGAACCATCCGGAAAGGAGATTCCGAAATGGAAAAAATTTTTCTTTATTTCTCAGGTTTTGATCTTGTTTCTTGTTGGTTGGAACCGATGTTAACATATTTTAAGAAATCGGACCTTATGTCAATTTTTTTGTACTTTTGCCGCCTGAAAAAAACAAAATATTTTGTACAGCTTAGGCAATCAAAATGATGGTTTTTCGACACCGCCCGGAAGTTTTTCCAACTTTTCAGTGGACCTGAATTACAGCCCAATCTCCGCATATCCCGCTTGCAATCAAGTAACCAAAGCCTGTAAATCTGTTGTAAAAAAAAGAAAAGATGAATTTCTTGCAAGGAAGCAATAATGGCGCATCGAAGCTGGAAGATGCTTCCAAAAAAAAGGAAAGCACCAAAGGTCTTGCCCTGTTGTCACTCGCAGCCTTAGGCGTTGTGTTCGGCGATATCGGTACCAGTCCGTTGTATGCCATTCGTGAATGTTTTCATGGCGATTATGCCATCCCGGTGTCACAGGAGAATATTCTGGGCGTCCTTTCGCTGATGTTCTGGTCGTTGGTGATGATCGTCACGGTCAAATACTTGACATTTGTGCTCAGGGCCGACAACAAGGGTGAAGGAGGGGTGCTGGTTCTGGCCTCTCTGGTAAAAAAGACCAGTTTCAAAAAAAGCAAGGGCCTCAGCCTGGTAGCCATCGGTGTTTTTGGCGCCTGTCTGTTGTATGGCGACGGTATGATCACACCGTCCATTTCCGTGCTCAGTGCCATTGAAGGTTTAAAGATCGTGACTCCGGTTTTCACGCCGTTCGTGGTGCCCATCACGGTGACTATTCTCGCGGGCCTGTTTCTCATTCAGAAACGGGGGACAGCGAGCGTGGGCGGTCTGTTCGGACCCATCATCTTTATCTGGTTTGCCATCATCGCCATTCTGGGGGTTTCGCAGATCGCCAAGGACCCCAAGATCCTGCTGGCCCTGTTGCCCTGGCATGGCATCAACTTCCTGATCGTGAACAAAGGGCACGGTCTGATCGTGCTGGGCGCTGTCTTTTTGGCTGTAACCGGAGCGGAAGCCCTGTATGCCGACATGGGTCACTTTGGCAAAAAGCCCATCCGTCTCACCTGGCTGGCGCTGGTATTTCCGGCCCTGATCCTGAACTATTTTGGCCAGGGTTCGCTGCTGCTGATGCATCCCGAACTTTCGTATCATCCGTTTTACGGCCTGGTGCCCGACTGGGGGCTTATCCCGCTGGTGATCCTGGCTACCATGGCCACCATCATCGCATCACAGGCCGTGATCACAGGTGCATTCTCGCTGACACAGCAGGCCATCCAGTTTGGATATTTTCCGCGGTTAAAAGTTTCCCATACCTCGGCCAAACAGATCGGCCAGATCTATATTGCCCCCGTCAACTGGCTGCTGGCAGTTTGTACCATCGCCCTGGTCATCGGATTCCGATCCTCCAGCCAACTGGCGGCAGCTTACGGCGTAGCCGTCACGGCCACCATGCTGATCACAGACACCATTTTCTATGTGGTGGCGCGGCAGCGCTGGCACTGGAGCCGGTTGCTGGCAGGAAGCCTTGCCGGGATCTTTATCCTGATCGATATTCCGTTTTTTATGGCCAACATCACGAAACTTTTCCACGGGGCCTGGTTTCCGCAGTTCATTGCCGCCATCGTCTTTACGATCATGCTGACCTGGAAAGAAGGAAGAAAGATCCTCGGTAACCAGATCATGAACCTTTCTCCGACCATTAGTTCCTTCCAAAAGAAATTATTCGAAAATCCGCCGCAAAAAGTACCGGGAACTGCCAATTACCATACGGGAAATCCCAACCGGATCCCGCAGGCCATGATCCAGAACCTGACCCATAACAAGATCGTTCATTCCGAGATCATTCTGTTGCACTTTCAGACGGAAGATGTCCCCCGGGTGCCGAATTTCGAGAAGGTGGAAGTGGAGAAAGTGATGAGTGGTTTTCACATTGTTACGGTGCGTCACGGATTTATGGAAGCTCCGAAAATCGACACCATTCTTGCACTGGCACGGGAAAAAGGGGTGGAGATCGACATGGAAACCACCAGCTTTTTCCTGGGACGTGAGAAACTCCTGATGAGCGATCATCCGAAAATGGCCAAATGGCGTACCAACCTGTTCCTGTTCCTTTCCAAGAACTCGCGCGATGCCAGCACCTATTTTGGCATCCCACCCAACCAGGCCATCGAGGTGGGACAGCAGTTCGAGCTCTGAGGGGGATCTGACCGCTGGCGAATTGATTTTAGGGATTGCATTGTGGTATGAATTTTGTTGTTTTTCCGGTATTTGAAACACCTCATTGAAACACAAAAAACCTCAGAACTATGAAGAAATTAGTATTTGGACTCCTGGCGGGTGGTTTCGTTGCCGTTCTTTTTTTGACCGGCGGCTGCAAACTTGACACGACCGCCCCCAGTTTTACGGAATTTGGCATTCAGGTAGATAGTATTCAGTATCCGGATACCATCCCCTTTGGCAAAACCCTGAACATTAAATTTTACGGCACCATCGGCCCCAGCACCTGCTATTCGCTTTCGCGTTTTACCGGCGGGATCTCAGGACAACAGATCAACATTGCCGTCCTGGGAAAATTCGCCAACAACGAGTCAACTTGTGCCTCTGCGGTGCAGTATATGAACGGGGATTCGCTGGGTGTGAACCTGACCGCCTCCGGAAAGTATATCATCCACGTGATGCAGCCCACACCCCCGGATATTTATGATACCGTGGTGGTTCGGAAAGCCGTGACTCCGATGCAATAACCGCCGGAAACCGCATTGAAATTCTTATGAAAAAGGGTTCGGATCCATGAGGATTCGAACCCTTTCTTTATGGGGTAATTCATTATCTTTGCAAACCAAAACAGAACAAGGTGGAAATATTAGACAAACTGGAGGCCATTAAAAACAGCTGGGAAGAGATCGCCGAGCAGATGAGTGATCCGGAAGCCATGAAGGACATGAAAAACTTCGTGAAGCTCAACAAGGATTACAAGGATCTCGAACCGGTGGTGAAGGCCTATAAGGAATATAAAAACCTGCTGGAGAACATCGAAAATACCAAAGAGATCCTGAAGACGGAAAAGGATCCCGAGTTCCGCGAGATGGCCCGGGAAGAGCTGGCCACGTTGCAGGAACGTGAAGAGGAGCTGGGAGAAGAGATCCGCGTGCTGCTGATCCCCAAAGACCCGCAGGATTCCAAGAATGCCGTCATGGAGATTCGCGCCGGTACCGGCGGCGACGAAGCTTCCATCTTTGCGGGCGACCTGTACCGGATGTACCAGAAATATTGCGAAACCAAAGGCTGGAAGATCGATGTGGTGGATCTGAACGAAGGGACTGCCGGCGGGTTCAAGGAAATTGTCTTTAATGTTACCGGTGACGGCGCCTACGGGACCCTGAAATTTGAATCCGGGGTGCATCGTGTGCAGCGGGTGCCCAAAACCGAAACCCAGGGGCGGATCCATACTTCTGCCGCTACGGTTGTGGTGCTGCCCGAAGCCGACGAGTTTGACATTGAGCTTAACGATAAAGACATCCGCAAGGATACCTACTGTTCCTCCGGTCCCGGCGGTCAGTCGGTGAACACCACCTATTCCGCCATCCGCCTGACGCACATTC
>JBJKPL010000213.1:0-14178 GCA_046706345.1 Candidatus Sulfidibacterium sp. | reverse complement strand
TTGGGTTCCAATATAATAACCCACCGAACCTGGTTTTTGGAAATCAATGGCTACGCCGGTATTGCTGTTACCACTAGCGTCGTCACCCGAGAAAGTATACTTGGTGGAATAGGTGGGCCAGTATAAGATCCAGTCAACAGAACCATTATTATATGCAGAAACACCAGGTGCCGGGTTCTGGAAATCCTGATTAAAATAATCGATGGAACCAAAAATCCTATTGTAGGTAGAATCCACAAAGACACCATCGTTGGTAAAGGTATAGACATTGGTATAAAGACCGGTACCAGATTTATCACCAGGAGCGGCAGCATACCAGTCCGGATAGAACGAATAATCAGGGCCCAGACCCATGTTGCCTACGGCGGTACTGTCTACCTTCCAGCGTTTTCCGGTAGCGGAATTGTTGGTAACCATGGTCAACACATTGGCGGGGACATGATAAGCATAAAAGACAGTAATGGAATCCGTTTTTGAAACCGTGGTAGTAGCACCTGCCACGCCATAGGCGGTAACGGTGATCCCATATTTGAAAGTACCGACCTGTCCCGTGTAGGCTTTGTTAACCGGAAAACTCTGGGTCATGATCGGGGCTGATCCGTCGCCAAAATCCACTTTGTATAAAGCGGCATTTTTAGCAGAAACGTTTAAAATGACCTTGCCGGAACCGTCTCCGTTCGGCAGGGTATCGGCCTGACCCACGATGGTTGGGGACAGGGTAAGATCAGCAGGCGCACTGAAGGGTCCCAGCGAATACTTTTCCTTTTGGCAACTGGTAAAAGTAAAGCCAATGATTAAAGCGGCACTGATGATCGATAAAATTTTAATTTTCGTATTCATTGTGATTGTTTTTTTATTCAACTAGCAATAGTATCTAATGAAATCTATTTCATTTTCCTCACTCAATCCTGGAAAGGGAATCAATGGGACCGTCTAAAAATCACGTTATGAGATAAAGACGGTCCCATGACCTTTTCGGTAAATGGATTAATAGCCGGGATTTTGAACCATCTGCGTGTTGGTCAGTTCGGACAACGGAATGGGCAACACTTCGTTTTTACCGGTGGTAAAGTGTTCCGAAACTCCATTTTCCATATTGTTCAACACACTGGCGGCATCGCCCCAACGTACGAGGTCGAAATAACGAACTCCTTCAGTAGCCAACTCCATCCGACGTTCATGTTTGATATTGGCCATATTCACGGGGACAGACGGTAGACCTACTCTGGCACGAACGGCGTCGAGTAAAGCCTGGGCACGGCTCATGTCCGTATTGGCCATCACCAGCGCTTCGGCTTCCATCAAATAGGTATCTGCCAGACGGATTTCAATAATATCCCGATCAAAATTCAGTTCCTTCACGCCAACACTGCTTGTGTACTGCAGCAATGGAGCCCATTTGTAACTGAAATAACCTGTGGCATCATAGCACTGGTCTTTGGCATAAGTACACTGACCTGCTGTAACAAGGCTGTCCAGATTAATGACGGTATATTTATACCGTGGATCATACACACCGTTTTTCACCATGGCATCCACCAGGTCGGGGGTAATGGGGTTAAAACTCCAACCCGACAGGAAATTCGGAGCCGTGCTGCTGGAACCCGTCTGAGCATATCCTCTCGGACCGGTCATCAGTGCATACACATTGGATTTGAACTGACCCCAGGCACCCCAGTCGTAATTCTGGGAGCTGGTTTTCTGGATTTCGAAGATAGATTCTGCGTTGAATTTGTTGTTAGGATTGAAAATATCACCATAATTGGCCAACAGATGGTAACCGAAACGGCTGGTTCCACCGGGTGTTCCGTTCACGTCTTTCAAAATATTGGCAGCATCGGTATATTTTTTCTCATAGAGATACACTTTTCCCAACAATGCTTCAGCAGCACCCTGGGTTACGCGGCCGTTTTCCGAAGTGGGCACGGTAACCGGAAGATCCGGAATGGCTTCGGTCAGGTCTTTTTCGATCTGAGCATACACATCAGCCGGTTTGGCCTGTTTGGCAGCATAGATCTGAGCGGTAGTCTGAGGAGAAGTAAACAAGGGTACATTTCCAAACCATACCACCAGATTGAAATAATAATGTGCTCTTAAGAATTTGGCCTCGGCAGTATAGCGTGCTTTATCGGCACTGCTTAATCCGGGGACCCCGTCGATTTTCGACAACAACAGATTGCTCTGTTTCACACCGACGAAATTCACATTCCACATATCAACAGGCATCTGGGCCGGGGTAAGCTGACTCATGTCATTCATGGCTTGCCATTGGCTCATATCGGAAGGACCACCGCCTCCTGCATAACAATCATCGGAAGCAGAGTTTTCAGCTCCCAGGGGATCAGCATAAGTATTGGCAGCTTCAGTGTTTAGAGCGCTATAAGCAGCTACCAATCCTGCATAAGCCTCGGCGGGAGTCGAATAATAATTGGACTCGAGCGATTCTCCCTTTGGTTTAACATTCAGGAAGGAATCGGAGCAAGAGGTAATTAATACGGCACTCAGCATGATCACCAGGCCGCTTATTAATTTATTATGTTTCATTTCTTTCAAGTTTTAATATTTATATCAATATCATAAGTTTATGTATTGAACTACTTTTTAATTTGGTGATAGTTCTTATTAGATTCCTACGTTTAAACCAATCAAAAAGTTTCTTGACTGCGGATAAATACCACGATCAATACCATAGCTGCTACCACCTACTTCAGGATCATATCCCGTGTACTGGGTAAGGGTAAACAAGTTACTTATGCTTGCATAAACTCTGACTCTTTTAAATCCGATAACATTCATCCACAGTTTGGGTAAAGTATAGCCCACCTGGATGGTTTTGATACGGAAGTAAGCGCCATTTTGCAGATAGAAGTTGGAAGGATAACGGAAGTTGTTATTCGGGTCGCTATCCGACAATCTGGGGAAATTGCTGTTGGGGTTGGCAATGGTCCAGGCATTGACAGCATCGATGGGATAGTTGGCTGTGGTGATATCCAAACGTCTGTAAGCCTGGAAGATTTTATTACCCCAAACACCTTGTCCGAAGACCATGAAATCCCAGTTTTTGTATCCAAGATTTACAGTAATACCATAGGTATAGGGAGGTACCGGAGTTCCGAGGAACGTACGGTCAGCCTGATCGATTTTTCCGTCACCGTTGAGGTCGGCCCATTTGAAATCGCCGGGTTTGGCGTTGGGCTGGATCAGATTACCATTTTTGTCTTTGTAGTTGTCAATTTCCTGTTGTGAATGGAAAACACCGAGCTCTTCAAATCCGAAGAAAGCACCATAAGGTTCTCCGACAGCGGTACGGGTAATCGGGTAAGAAGCGGTCTGGAAAGTAGCACCACCATCCAGGAATTGTTTTCCTTCTCCCAGGTAGGTAACGGTATTTTTGTTATAGGCAAAATTACCGTGTACACTCAGCGTGAAGTCCTTACCAAAGGTTTTGTTGTAACCCAGGTCGATTTCAAAACCCTTGTTGGTCAGGTCACCAATATTGGACCAGGGTTCAGCGGTATATCCGGCAAAACCGGGAATCTGAACCTGCAACAACATACCGGTGGTTTTTTTGGTATAATAATCAAAAGTAACACTCAGGCTGTTGAACAGGATAGCATCAAAACCGGCATCCAAAGAACTTGTCTGCTCCCATTTCAGGTCGGGGTTGGCAGGAGAAGTCGTGGAATATCCGATACCCAATTGATCATTACCGAAAACATAGTTGTTTCCACCGCCGCCGGCGATCACAGACTGGTACTGGAAGAAACCCAGGGACATATCGTTACCGACCACACCATAAGAAACCCGAAGTTTCAAATTGTTGAGGACTTTGGTCTTGGGGAAGAATTTTTCACGATTCACAACCCAGCCCACCTGTGCAGACGGAAAATAACCATAGTGGTTGTTGGTCCCGAATTTGGAAGAACCATCCCGACGCAGGATACCGGTAAACAAATATTTCTGGTCATAGTTATAAGTCAACCTTCCGAAAAGAGAGCTCATGGCATACACCTGGTCGTCATAGGCACCGGCGATACGCTGTGCTGTCGGCAGGGCATAGTTAAATGAAGCGTCCTGGTAGTTGGTCACGGGTTCCCCCTGATAGGTGGCATTCAATCCGGAGCCGGTAATTTTCAGGGCACTGGTACCCAACATCAGCGCAAAATTGTGTTTGCCGATTTCTTTGGTATATTCCAGGGTATTGTCCCAGTTCCAGGAGAGGTTCTGGTTGGTATAGCGATACTGAACCACCATGTTGGTGTTGCTGTTGTTTGCATTCAGATAGAAAAGCGGCGTAAAGGAATTATATCCCCAGTAGGCTTTCTTCACATTGATCTGTGATTTCAGGGAAAGGCCTTTAATGGGATGCACATCGATGTAGGCATTTCCTACCATGTTATCGGAATACCCGGCGTTTCCTAACTGGGTTTGGATATAAGCCAGCGGGTTGGTCATTTCCTGACCGACATATTTGGAAATACCATAATACATACCGTTGCCGGTCTGAAGGGCATACTGCGGATAGGTAGCTCCCACGGAAGCACTGACATAAACAGGGGTCAGGGGGTCGAGGTTCAAAGCCGAACTCAAAGGACCGCCGAACTCACTGTTGGTGTTCAGTCCTACGTTGTTTTTTTCATAGGTGTAACCCAGATATTCTCCAACAGAAACATACTTACCAATTTTAAAAGTGGAGTTGCTGGTAAGGGAGAATCTCTTGTTATAGGCGATGGAAGGATCTACAATCCCTTTTTGGTCGATGTATCCTGCAGATACATAATACGTGGCATTATCGGAACCTCCCGAAACACTTACGCTGTGGCTCTGATAAGGAGCCGAGCTGAAGATCTCGTTTTGCCAATCCGTTCCGGCACCGGCAGCATTGATCTGAGTGGCGGTGAAAATGGGGGCATTGCCGTCATTCATCACCGATTCGTTGCGCAATTGCATATACTGCGAAGCATCGGTAAGCTGCACTTTTTTGATCACATTCTGAATCCCCATCTGCATGTTATAATTCACTTGCAGCGGTTCATCTTTTCTTCCTTTTTTGGTGGTAACCAAAACAACACCGTTGGCAGCACGGGCACCATAAATAGCACAGGAAGCTGCATCTTTCAATACTTCGATGGAGGCGATATCGTTGGGGTTCAGGTATTCAAGACCTCCGTTCATCACAACACCGTCGACGACGTACAACGGATCACTGTTGTTGATAGAGGTTACCCCACGAATACGAATGGTAGGCTGACTTCCCGGAGCACCGGAACTTTGAGCTACCGTAACACCGGAGGTCATTCCCTGCAAAGCATCATCCAACCGGGTAATGGGCTTGTTGTCGATGCTTTTGGCGGTAACCGAAGAGATAGAACCTGTTACCAGGCTTTTCTTCACGGTACCGTAACCAACGACAACCACTTCACCCAGACCCACTGTGGTGGGGCTTAAGGAAACATTGATCGTCTTCTGGCCCTTGACAGCAACTTCTTTTGTCTGGAAACCGACAAAAGAAAAAACCAAGGTGGAGTTGCTCGGAACAGTAAGCGAATAATGTCCGTTCAAATCGGTAACGGTTCCTGAATTAGTACCTTTTTGCAAAATACTAACTCCCGGGAGCGTGCTTCCGTCTTTGGCGGATTTAACCGTTCCTTGGACGGTCACCTGGGCTATCATTGGTACGCTAAGCCCAAGCAACAGAATAAAAAATAGAATTTTTTTCATAACAATAAATTTAAATTTCACTTATTGACATTATTATGTAAAGAACTAAGAAGGTTGCAAACTTTTTATATCAGGAAAGAAGATTTTGTCGGAAGCCTTCCTTCCTTTTTCCAGTTTTAAGGAAAATAATTTGAGTATCTCTGTTGTTTCATTTTATTATAATTTGTGTTGGACAGACATGATTATTTTTCACTTCCGAAAGATCCCTTTCACCGATACCTATTTAATATAGCACACGAAAAAAAGACCGGCACAATGAAAAAAGGGACAAAAAACCCTGCCAATTCACCATTCCTGGTTATGATATCAGAATCTCCGTCATCTTTTTTTTCCACTTCCTTCCCGGTAACGTTTGCAGAATTTCTGAAGCAAAAAAGCACGGCACTTACTACCAGAAGTGCTGTCAATATGATACTTACAGATATTCCCAACCCCGCTATCGTTTGATGGATCATTGATAAAACTCCTTGTTTTTGTTCTTTTTTTATATTGTGTTAAAAACCCACTAAGCAAAGTGTATATAAAACACAAACAAAAATCAAAAATATTAAAAATTCAATACAAATTCTAATAAATATTAAAAAAATAAAAATAATTTTTCATCCCTTCAGGCCCCCCTGAAAAACGAATTTTATCAGGTCGTTTCCCGAATCACGGCTTCTTTTTCTATTTTGTTGATTTTCTTTATTTTATGTATGTTTTTTTAGAACAGAAAACAATGCCTTTTGCTTTATTTAAAATTATTATAAATAACGACCCCCGATTTCGGTTGGATCCGGCCCCGTTATAATCTGTTAACATAGTTATATAATAAATGACAATAACATATTAACTTTTGTACACTTTCTTTTTTATTTTTCTAAAAAGTTTTTAGTTTTGTACGGAAAATGGTGATACAGTATTTTGGATTCAGATCCTGAATACGGAAAAATCATGGAACATACTTTTCGTTAATGATTCTTTTTAAATAAGATCTACTATGGACAAACGGCTAGTACCTAATGTTTCGGTGGACTCCGTAGTTTTTGGGTTCGATTCGGTTCATTTGAACATTTTGTTAATCGGGCGATCGATTGTGGAAAACGGAGTTCTCTACCATGACTGGAAGTTTCCGGGAGACCTGATCCGGAAGGATGAGGACCTTGACGGTTCTTCGGAAAGGATCCTGAAAGAGCTGACCGGTCTGGAAAAAATTTACATGAAGCAGCTGAAGGCTTTCGGGTCACTCGACCGGCTGACAAAACGGCCCAGGGACATGTCCTGGCTGATCTCCATCGACCATCCGGAAAGAAGGGTTATCACCATCCCCTATTATTCCCTGATCAATCTTGAAAAAAACGCAAAAGACGAACTGGTCCTAAACGAAAATGCCCGCTGGTTCCCGGTCAACGAAGCCAAAAAAATGCCCCTGGCTTTCGACCACCTGGAAATCCTGGATTTTGCACTGGAAACCCTGCGTAATGAAATGCGAACCAAACCGCTCGCCTTTGAGCTGTTGCCTGCCAAATTTTCGCTCAGCCAGCTTCAAAAGATCTATGAAGTGATCTTCGAGCTGAATCTGGACAAAAGAAATTTCAGAAAACGAATCGCCAACCTCAGCTATATCGTTCCCCTAAACGAAAAGGAAAACGATGTCTCTCACAGGCCGGCAAAATTGTACATGTTCAGCCGCGATGTTTACCAAAGGCTGAAGTCGCAGAATTTTGACTTTACCATTTAAACAACATAGCAACTGGAATCAACGGCTGTTTCATAAGGTTATGAAACAGCCGTTTTTTTAGCCGGGTACAGGATCCACCAACCGTAGTTTTTTCCATTCCTGCCGCCGGAACTAAGACCCGGTAAAAATCACTTGGCTCTGATCGCCCGCCAAGTTGTTGACAAGTCTCCGGTCGAAGCCGGCGGACCGCTTCGCACCAGAAGAAAGCGTATAAAAAACATTAACTCCCTTCCTTTTTGGCAACACCCTTCTGGTTTCAAAGATCCTTTTTCCCCATCATTTTAAAGATCAATCGCAGCAAATAAAACCAGCACCGTATTTTCAAAATAATAACCCAACAACCTAAATAAGGTGATAAAAAAAGACCTTAAAAATTTTACTCTAAAGAAATGAGAAATACTATTCGTCTGTATTAATGGGTTTTAAAAATATTTTTCTTAGAAAAACTCAACCTCATTCCACCCGCTAAAATTTGAAATTCAAATCCGGGATCCAAAAATTCAGCCTACCTCATTCCGCCATCAGTAAATTGTGTTGATTTTCATGAATAAAAAACGATGCTAAACTGTTTTTTTTAATATTTTTGTTTGTGTTTGAAATACACTTTGTTCAACAACCTGACCAAACACAATATTTTATATTGGAAAATAGTATTAACCATTAATCAAGTAAACGGAATGAACCGTAAAAAAATTTTTTACAGCATGGCTGTAATGCTGGCCCTGGCTGTGTTATCTTTAGGTATTGAAGGTTTTTCCCGACCTGAAGCAAGCATTAAAAAGAATGACAAAGCTGCCATGATCAACCATCAGGCAGACAGTATCCTTTCAAAGATGACCCTGGCCGAAAAAGTGGGCCAGATGACCCAGGTTACCCTGGCTGTGGTGAGCAAGGGACCGGTGATGAACCCCACCATGCCTCAGCAGCTCGATTCGGCCAAGCTCCGTCAGGCGATTTTACAATATCATGTGGGCTCGATCCTGAATGTCATCAACCATGCATACACACGCGATCACTGGTATCATTTGCAGGAAGCGATTCAACAGGTGGCTTCCGAGTCGAGGTTAAAGATTCCTGTACTGTACGGGATCGATGCCATCCACGGGGTTACCTACACCCTGGGAGCCACCCTGTTTCCGCAGGAAATCGGTATGGCCGCTACCTGGAATCCTGCCCTTGTGAAAAAGAACGCCGCCATTACGGCTTATGAAACCAGGGCTTCGGCCATTCCGTGGGCCTTTTCACCGGTCCTGGGTCTGGGGAGACAACCCGCCTGGCCCCGGTTTTATGAAACCCTGGGCGAAGATGTCTACCTGGCCAAGACGCTGGGAACGGCCATCATCAAAGGATATGAGGGTAATGATGTGGCAGGGAAATACAATGTGGCTTCCTGCATGAAGCACTATTTCGGATACAGTTTCCCCTTGACGGGAAAAGACCGCACCCCGGCCTGGATCCCCGAAGTGTATCTGCGTAATTATTTCCTGCCGCCTTTCGCCGCCGCCGTCAAGGCCGGATCGAAAACCTTAATGATCAATTCTTCTATCGTAAACGGAATTCCGGTCCACGCCAACCACCATATTCTGACTGACATTCTGCGAAATGAATTGCATTTCAAAGGCATCGCCGTCAGCGACTGGGGCGACATCAAGAACCTGTATGAAACTTACCATTATGCCTCTTCGGAAAAACAGGCCGTAAAAATGGCCGTCATGGCCGGGGTAGACATGAGCATGGTGCCCTACGATTTCAGCTTCGAAAAATACCTGATCGCGCTGGTAAAAGAAGGTCAGGTCCCGATGTGGCGCATCGATCAGGCCGTGCGCAGGATCCTGCGGGTTAAGTTAGAGCTGGGACTGTTCAAACATCCCTATTATCCCAAACAGGATTATCCTGATTTTGGTTCCCCTGCCTTTCAGAAAGAAAATCTGCTGAGTGCCGAAGAATCCGTCACCTTGCTGAAAAATCAGGATCATGTACTGCCGCTGCCCAAGAAAAATGTGAAGGTGTTGGTGACCGGATTCGGGGCCAATTCCATGGAAACGCTGAACGGCGGCTGGAGTTATACCTGGCAGGGACAACAGACCGATAAGTTCGACAAAGACAAGAACACCATCCTGAAGGCCATCCAGGAAAAAATCGGGAAAAACAACGTTCTGTATTCTGAAGGAACGCTGTTTGACAAACCACTCAACGATGATCAGACGCTGAAGATGGCGCAGCAAGCCGATTATATTGTGCTTTGCCTGGGCGAGGAAGCCTATGCCGAAACCCCCGGCAACATCAGCGACCTGTATCTTCCCGACAACCAGGCCAAATTTGCCAGGGAACTTGCCAAAACGGGAAAACCCGTGATCCTGGTCCTGACCGAAGGCCGGCCCCGGCTGATCAGCAAATTCGCGGATCAGATGAAAGGCATTGTCATGGGATACCTGCCCGGAAACCAGGGAGGAAATGCCATCGCCAACATCCTGTTCGGCGATGTCAATCCTTCCGGAAAACTGCCGTTTACTTATCCGAGATATCCGAATTCACTGGAAACTTACGACTATTCTTATGCCGAGTTGAATCAGCATGATTATCATCCCCAGTTCCCCTTTGGCTTCGGATTGAGTTATACAACTTTTGCTTACAGCAACCTGAAGTTAAGCACCGACACCATTTCGGGAAATCAAAAAGTCACCATCAGCGTGCAGGTGAAAAATACGGGAAGCCGCGAAGGCAAGGAAGTCGTCCAGTTGTACATTGGGGATCTTTACGCCAGCATCATCCCGCCGGTAAAGCAACTGCGCGGTTTTGACAAGATCGATCTGCAACCCGGGGAAACAAAGACCGTGACATTCAACATCGACAAACAGGATCTGTCGTTTGTCAACAGCCAGCTGAAAAGAGTAACGGAACCCGGCGCTTTTAAAGTGACCATCCACAACCTTTCGGCTGAATTTTACGTCAAGTAATTTTGCATCTTATTTTACATTTTTCAGGAACGAAGCCCCGCGGATCACTCCTCGGGGCTTCGTCTTTTTTGAAACTTTACCATTTATTAATAACGGCCTAACATTCAGTTAATATTGCCGTTATACTATTGCCCTAAATTTTTACGGGCATGAACCAAAAAAAGACGCTCGAGCTGGTTGTAATTTCCGACGTGCACCTGGGAACTTACGGTTGCAGCAGCAAAGAGCTGTTACTCTATCTGAAAAGTATCCGTCCCGAGACCCTCGTTCTGAACGGGGACATCATCGACATCTGGCAATTCAACAAATATTTCTGGCCCAAGTCGCATGCGGCCGTCATCAAAGAAATTCTGTCGTTACTCTCTTCAGGCACCCGGGTTATCTACATCACCGGCAATCATGATGAAATGATGCGCCGTTATTCCGGTTTAAAAATGGGTAAGTTTGAAGTTCAGGATAAGTTGGTTATCCCGCTGAGCAACGGAGAACGGGCCTGGATTTTTCATGGCGATGTTTTCGATGTGATGATGGAGCATTCCAAATTCCTGACCCGCCTGGGTGCTTACGGATATGATCTGCTGATCCTCATCAACAGTTTGGTAAACCGCATCAGCAAGCTCCTGGGAAGGAATCCGGTTTCTTTGGCTTCCAAAGTGAAAGGCAGCGTGAAATCGGCGGTGAAATACCTCAACAAATTTGAAAATCTGGTCGCAGAGATCGGATCCCGGAAAGGGTACGACTATGTGGTCTGCGGACACATCCACAAACCGGAAAAAAGAAAATACCACACCGAATACGGTGGGATCACCTATTTAAATTCCGGCGACTGGATCGAAAATCTTTCGGCCCTGGAATTTAACGGGCACGATTGGAACATCTATCGATTCCAGGAAGATCCGGTCATTGCCGAGATCCCGGAAGAAACGCCCCTTTCGCCTTCGTATCAGCAGATCTTTGATACGCTGAAAAAAGACATTGCCGGGATCAACATTGGCCGTGCCGGATTCTCTTCATCCTCCCTTTCCTGATCTATCATGAAGATCCTCTATGGAATCCAGGCCACAGGCAACGGCCATATTACCCGGGCCACCGAGATCATCCCGCTGCTTCAAACACAAGCAAGCGTGGCCGTGCAGATGAGTGGCATGCAGAGTTCGGTCTCCTTTCCCTATCCGGTAAAATACCGGTTCTACGGACTGAGCTTCGTTTCCGGCAAATCCGGGGGCATCGACTATTTAATGACCTACCATAAAACCAAAACCCTCCGTTTCCTGAACGACCTGCTCAAATTGCCGCTCGAAGACTACGACCTGATCATCCAGGATTTTGAACCGGTGATCGCCTGGGCCGGAAAGCTCCGGGGAAAAGAAGTGATTGCCCTGAGCCATCAAAGTGCCGTGATCCATGATGCGGCACCGCAACCCGATCTCTTTGATCCGTTGGGGAAACAGATCCTGAAAAAATATGCACCCGCCAACATCGAATACGGCTTTCATTTCCAGTCCTATGATGACGCCATTTTCACCCCGGTGATCCGGAAATCCGTTCGGAAAACAAAACCTTCAAACAAAGGACATTACACGGTTTACCTACCTTCTTATCAGGAGGCGGAACTGATCTCACACCTTTCGGATTTCGACAAGATCTCCTGGCATGTCTTCAGCCGGCATGCCCGGCATCCTTACCAGTACGAAAACATTCGGGTTTTTCCAACCGAACAAGATTCGTTTTTGGAAAGCATGGCCTCAGCGGAGGGCGTTCTTTGCGGAGCCGGTTTTGAAACCCCGGCAGAAGCCCTGTATCTCAAGAAGAAATTAATGGTCATCCCGATGAAAAAACAATATGAACAACAGTGCAATGCCGCCGCATTAAAGGACATGGGCGTCGGCGTGATCAGGACCCTGGAGGAGGGAAAACCACAAATCAGGGAATGGCTGGAAAACCACCGAAAAACGGAGGTCCTTTTCCCCGATCAAACGGAATCGATCCTTACGGAGATCATTGAAAAACATGCGTCCTGAGCGTTTCCTGAGATTTAACCTATGTTAAGGATCTTTCGTTTTTACTTTTCTAAAATTAGGTTACATTTGTTCTCCAAATCCGATTTAAAATGAAAAAACTATTGGCCATCATCGCGACAGCGGTATTTTTTCTGACAGCGTGTTCAAACCCCGGACATCAGTTAATCGGCACCTGGAAAGTCAGCAAGGTAGAGACCAACTTTCAAGACACCAATCTGCCCAAAGCCATTGTGAAACACATCCAGAATGAACAAAAACAACTCAGCTTTAAGATTATTAACGATTCGCTGATGGTGTTGATCCTGGACAAGAATGCTCATGAAGCCAAATGGAAGATCAATCCCAGCACCAAAGAGATCCAATATTATTTTGATGACCACAAAAATTCGGTGAACAAATTAGGCAAATTGGAAGGCAACGACATTGTAACCGAATCCCACACTCCGCTGGGCACATTAACGGTGATTTTCAAGAAGCAATAATATTAAACGTCATTTCCGACCATCCATAGATTCCCTGTCGGGGCTCAAAAAGCCGAGGACCGTCGTTATTAAAGAATCTCGATCAGGTCTCTGATTTCCGCAATTTCAGTTTCCACACTGTAGGTGGGCATCGACCTTCCGGCTTTGTCGTACCAGTAATTGGCGTTCCATTCGTCGCCTTCTTTCCGGTAAAGACAAGCCTGCAACCAGGCCGCCTCTTCTGTATCCGAAAGCTGAAGTACCAGGTGGGCCTCTTCATAATTTTCTTCCGCAATCAGATCGAGAACTTCTAATAATTCATTCTTACCCATCATCATCGTAGGGTTTGATAAATACAAATTAATTTCCGCCTGTGAAATTATGCAAAAGATCCTTAAAATCCAATTTTTGGACCTTTTATATCCCGAAGAAGCAAGAAAAACAAGGAAGTATTAAGTCCTATTGAACCAAGAGATTACAGCCACGAACATCACTGTTATCAAATCGTCCCAGCACCTCAAAATCACCTCCTGAAAAATTCCGGCCCAGATCCTGGGTGGCAATAAACGAACAGGAATGAAGGTTGGCCAGATCCACCACATTGATCCCCCCGGATCTCCCTTCGGGCAACAGGGTCAGCGGATCGTTCACATCGCGGATGAGTACCTGCATCCAGGGAGGCATGGCAAAGCGGCCTTCGCCCCTGGAATAGGCCTGGGAAAGCAATTCGGTCATGCCGTATTCCGAATAAATTTCCTGCACGCCAAAAGCCGACTTCAGCTGTGCGTGCAGCTCTTCTCGTACCATTTCTTTCCGGTTGCCTTTCATGCCGCCGGTTTCCATCAGGATCAAATCAGGAAACTGCACGGGAAACTGCTCGGCCAGATCCAGCAAAGCATAGGTGACCCCGATCAGCAATACTTTTTTCTTTTCGCTTTTCAGATCCAACAACACGTGTGAAAGTTTTTCATAATCGTGCAGGTAAAAACCGCCCCGGGGATCACCACTCCATTCCAGTAGTTTTTTTACCATATGCACCAACGAGGAACCTTCTCTTTCGAGATAGGAAGGCAGCAAGGCCAGAAAGACATAATCGCCGGGATCGCCGAAAAACAAGCGAAACCCGTTGAAAACACTTTTTTCATACAGCGCCAGGTCCCGGACATAGTGCTTGCTGGTTTCCATGCCTGTGGTGCCGCTGCTTGTGAAGATCACTTCTTTCTGAAAAGATCCCGTGACGACCTGATGGTTTTTGAAAAATTCGATGGGTAGGAACGGGATCTTTTCAACCTGGTTGA
>JBJKPL010000212.1:0-4837 GCA_046706345.1 Candidatus Sulfidibacterium sp. | reverse complement strand
ATTTTCATGAAGATTCGGTCTTCCGGGCTCAGATTCATTTCCGGCATCAGATCGTCCAATGGTACGATGGAGGATTCGATGATCATTTGCTGGTCGTCGAGATTTTCAACCAGATCCACACCTACCATGTGGGAAGCACCGGTATTGAGGACATCAAAGGCAAACTCGGCATCGGTCCGATGATCTCCGAGTGCCAGGTTAAAAACCCGGACCTTGTCATCCAGGTTGTTTAATATCAGGTTGATACGCGTGGCGTCGTAATTCGACTTGATGGGTTCAAACGCATAACCCCGAAGCCCTCTGCCGCCAAACAATATGGAATAAGTCCCCATATTGGCCCCCACATCCAGAAATACGTCATAGTTTTCAAGGTGCTTGTAGACAAACTCTTTTACGTTCCACTCATACGCATAATTGGCAAATTGGAAGTCGATGGTTCCCTTGCGAACCAGAAAAGTACCCAGACTGCTTTTATAGATGCGCGATTTGCTGGTGGTCTTCCTCAACAGAACGAACTTCATGGATGTGAGAATGTATCGGTATTCTTTCCACTTGATGAAGTCCTTGAAATATTTTAGAAAAGTAAGAATCTTATTCATAGGCAATTTTTTTCTTAAACCTGCTCATGGGTAGCCTCCCTAAATCAGATGCTAAAGTAACATCAAAACGGTCATAACAAAGCATTTATTTTAAAACCTTCTCCCACTGCCGGGTTTCCGGGTTGTATTTTTTCAGCACTTTCCCCGGATTTCCGGCTACCACGGAGTAGGGCGGGACATCTTTCACTACCACGGAACCACCTGCTACCACGGCGTGTTTCCCCACGGTTACCCCGGCAGTGATCACAGCATTGGCGCCGATCCATACTTCATCTTCAATGACAATGGGACGGGTGGAAACTTTCTGACGGCTCGGCGGCAGGGAGAGGTCCTCGTAACTGTGATTCAGACCCGAAAGCACCACATTCTGGGCAAACATCACGTCGTTGCCAACATGCACCGGGCCTATCAGTACATTGCCCAGGCCGATCCGCGTGCGATCGCCAATCACGACGTCGCCCACCCCGTTGTTGATGGTGCTGAAATCTTCGATGGTGGAATCTTCCCCCAGTTCAAATCGGTTAAAAGGCAGCACATCCATCCGGGTTCGCCGCCTGATGAGGGATCTTTTGCCTTTTTTGTGCTTCATGGGGTTCACGAAAATTCTCACCCAGAGCCTGGGCCTGGCCTGGTTTCGGGGCATCAGCATCCAAAGCACGCGCTTTTTGAGCTTTTCGTCGGATTTAATTTTTTCTGTCAGTCCCATGGTATTGTTGTTTTTCAATGGCTTCTATTCGATTGTAGATCTCCTCTGCATTGGCTTCCCAGGTGTGGCTCCGGGCGAGTTTTTCCCGTTCCTGCTCTTTCTCCGGCGTGTTTTCCCGCAATGCTTCTTCTATCAACGTAATGTATTCTTCCTTATTATCCGCAAGATAAACATAATCGCGGAAAACCTCCATGGCTTCTGTCTTTGTAGCCACCACCGGCTTCCCCATGGCCAGGTATTCATCGATCTTTCGTGGATAATTTCCACGGGTGACTTCATTGACTTCCTGGGGGTTCAGGGCCACATCAAAGGCATTCAGATACGCCGGGAGCACTTCCATGGGCTTCCTGCCCAGGAAAAAGACATTGTCGAGCCGGTGCAGTTCGCTGTTTTGAAACCCCTCATCTTCAGGACCTACCAGCACCAGCGACCAGTCTGGACGGCTTTTGGCGATGTGCGCCAGCACGCCGATATCCAGGCGCAACGTATACAGGACCCCGATATAACCGATCACCGGACCCCGAATGTTTTTCATATCCTCCGGCGCCGAATGGATGAGCTTTTTATCGAAAAGAGTCACATCGCAACCCTGGCCGACATAATAGGAGTGGGGGTTGAATTTACGCGCCAGGTCGGCCAGGTAGGTGGAATTGGCCACCACCAGGTCAACTTTCGCCATCAGGGCCGCCTCGATACGGATCCCCTGTGTTTTCCAGTAATCCACCGCGATCATATTGTCGCGGGTATAATAAACATAAGTTCTGGCCCCGATGAGTTCTTTCAGATAAAAGCTGCGGAACATGTCCGTATCGTTGAAAATGATCACATCCTCAAACCCGAGTTTTCGGAGCACCCTGTTGATCTCATTCGAAAACCGCTTGTTGTTGATCTTATTGATAAAATCAAACAACCCGTTCATGGGAAGCTGGTTGATGGATTCGAGCAGGGTCCTGGGATAGAAGCTCCACATGTTTTCGTTGATCTGTTCCAGGTCGGGGAGTTCTCCACGGAGGATCTTTACCCTTTTCTGTATGATGGGATCCTTCCTTTCACGAAAACGGGTCAGCCGATCCAGCGGATAATTGACATACAACACCCGGTTGTACCTGGAAAAGACCTGGGCCAGATTGATCACATTACTGCCGATCCGGCTGTCAAGTGCCGCCAGGCCGACCATCACGATATCTCTGTTTTTGATCATGAATTTCCTTTTGTTTGATGATGGCTTTCATAAACGGTTTTGTAAAGTTCCAGTACATCCTGGGCCATGCTTCTCCAGGAAAACTTAGCAGCCTGGTCCAGGCCATCACGCATCAGCTGCTGTCTGCGTTTTTCATCCGAAAGTAACTCTTCAATACCCCTTGTGATCTCTTCCGGCCGGAAAGGATCCACCAGATAGGCTGCATTGCCTGCAACTTCCGGCATCGAAGATGTGTTGGAAGTGATCACGGGGACACCGCAGCGCATGGCCTCCAGCATGGGGATCCCAAAACTTTCGCGCAGCGAGGGATACAGGAAAATACTGCAAAGATTGTATACCGCCGGCAGATCGGTATTGATGACATATCCTGTCAACAGGATACGATCCCTGAGTCCCGGGGCGCCGATCTGGGTTAACAGTTTGGAAAGCTCCGCTTCGGCAAAATCCAGAATCACCAGGTAAAGATCGGGATCGCCTGATTGACGAAGATAATCGGCGAAAGCCTTCAAAACACCCGGCGTGTTCTTTTTGGGATCGGTATTTCCCAGGAAGAACAGAAACCGGTCGGGAAGGTTATACAGGGCTTTTACCCTCTGCAGCTCCAAGGCGTCGTCAATTTTTCTAAAATGTTCACTGACCCCGTTGTAAACCGCCACCAGACGGTCGTCCGTTGGGGGAAAACCAAAAAAATCATGGATCCGGTTCCGCTCAAATTCAGATACTGTAATGATCTTATCCGCCTTTTTGACCACCCGGGGAACCACATAACGCCGATACATATTCCCGAATCGCTGGTACCAGGTCCCGCCTTTTTTGAACAGGCTGATGCTTTCCAGATAGATGATGTCATGCAGGGTAACCACCAGGGGTAGGGTGGAAGCCACCGGGGCCGTGTTGCTTGTGCAGTGCAGCAGATCACAGCCCGCTTCCCGGGCGGCTTTGGGCAGGGCCACCTGCTCCCACAGCGGATAAGGCCCACCTTCCAGCGACACAAATTCAAAATTGGATGTCTCCTCAAAAATCCGTTGGTCTTCGTCAGGTTTGATAAACACCACATATTCATTTACCTGGTCGATCTGCTGCAGCTGCCGGATGAGTTCCAGCGCCACCATGTCCATGCCGTGTTTTTTCTTCCTGTACAGCCGTTGCCCTTCAATTCCTATCTTCATCTGGTTGAATTTTTTAGGATAAATATTATAAAAAAAAACGACAATTAGGAGAGCATATCCTTTATTTTTTCACAATGGAATGGTGAAAACCATGGGAAACAAAATGCCTCAAAATTTATACTCAGGACCGTTAAAAGTTTTTATTTTTTCGGTTTGGCCCGGTGGTGTTTTATCTGGAACGCATTGTAAGTGTGTTTGGTATGAAGAAATTCCTTGTTGCTGTTCCTGAAACGAAGGACTGAAAAAACAGTCAACAGGATGCCCAGGGGCAACCGGGTGATGGCCCGGAGTGTCCTGAAATTATAAAAATAACCGGGGATGGAAAGGATAAAAACCAGCAGACAGAGGATGAAGACAGGAAGCCAAAACAAAAAAACCGACAGTGGTGCAAAGATCAGATAACCGAGAGAGAGTAAAAACAACAGGGAAATCAACAAGATCCGGGGTAACAGAATAAACTGAAGGGCTTTGTTGAAAAGGTCTATGTTCCCATGTAAAATTAGCTCTTTAAGAGCGGGAAGAAAGCTTTTTCCGAAATAATGGATCTGTGCGGACATCCATCGCCTGCGTTGTTTGGTGAAGACTTTGGCGTTGGCCACTTTTTCATCATAGACATAAGCATCCTGCAGGTAGACGATTTTCTTTTTTTCCTTGAGCAGTCTTACTTCCAGCTCTTTGTCAAAGCCCCCCACGACTTTCACCTCCCGCATCATGGCTTTGAAATAGGCATAATCGAAGGCCATGGCAGACCCGATGAGAGAGGAAGAAAATCCCAATACCCAATGGCCTTTCCGGAAAATATGATTGTTCATCTCTTCGCTCACGGCATCCAGGATGGCAAAGGAAGTATCCAGGTTCTTGGCAATGCGGTGTCCCTGAACCACCTGGTACCCGGCACAGAAGGCCTTGTTCACCTTGGTCAGAAAACCAGGCTCCATAATGTTGTCAGCATCGAGCACGACGGCCACTTCATAGGAATCATCCAATTGGTCCAGGGCTGCATTCAGCGCCCGTGATTTGGTGCTGAATTCCAGTTTCACTTCAAAAACCCGAACATGCAACCGGTGCAGTTTTTCAATGGTTTCGGGCAGAAATCCGTCCGCGATGATGGCCACATCATAATTTTCCGTGCCGTAATCCTGATTCAGGGCTTCCCTGGCTA
>JBJKPL010000211.1:0-4056 GCA_046706345.1 Candidatus Sulfidibacterium sp. | reverse complement strand
AACGGTTCTCATGGAAAAACATGTCCTGTCAAAATCGACCTTTATTCGCGGTGTTCAGTGCCTTAAGTCGCTATATTTCAATAAGTATCATCCTTTTTTAAGGGATCCTCTCCCCGATGCGCAGCGGGCCGTTTTCAAACGCGGGACGGATGTGGGATTGCTTGCACAGCAGTTATTTCCACACGGGGTGGACCTGAGTCCGAAATCTCCCGCCCAGCTCCGCAAAAAGGTCGCGGAAACGGCCCTGGTCATCCGCACCCAGGCTTTTCATTCCTTGTATGAAGCTTCCTTTCAGTTCGAAGGCCTGCTTGCTATCCTTGATATCCTCACCAAAGGGCCCAAGTCATGGATTGCCTATGAAGTAAAAAGCTCCGTCCGCGTTACGGAAACCTATTTATTGGATGCGGCCTTTCAGTATTATGTGATCACGCATTCGGGAGTTCCCCTGGAAGATTTTTTCCTGGTGCACATCAACCCGGATTATATATTTGACGGAACGCTGAACCCCGATAAGTTGTTTACAAAGCAAAGTGTTTTAAAAGAAGTGATTGAACTTCAGGAATATATTTCGAAAAAAGTACAGGAAGAAAAGGAAATTTTACTACGTTCAGCCCCGCCCGACATTTCCATCGGTCCCTGGTGTCATGATCCTTATCCCTGTGATTTTCTGGGCCATTGTTGGAAAAATGTGCGTGAAAACAGTCTTCTCTACCTGGATTTGTTGGAAGAACCGCAGCGTTTCAAACTGTATTATGCCGAACAGGATGATCCCGAATTGTTGAATATGAGCTCGTTGGCAGCCGATCAAAAAAGCAGGGTCCTTGCGGCTGTTAACCGGGAAACCCTGGTCAATACACAGGAGATCCGGGAATTTTTGGGGGAATTGGGCGATGAAATCCTGGTTTTGGCCCCTTATTTTGTAAAGCCTGCTGTCCCCGCCCTGCCGGGTACCCGGCCTTACCAGCCGATACCCGTGGCTTGTGGGATCCGGCATGTGGAAGGTGCCGTCGAAGTTCGGGATTTTATCACCGGAAACAATCCTTTGGAATTATGTATTTTATTTTTTAGAAAAGTAATAGAAAATAATTGTAAATTAATTGTTTATGATATCAGTATTTTGATGGATTTTCTGAAGGAAAGTGGCGAGGCCACGCTGGCGGCCGACCTGGTTCGGCGGACGAAGGATCTGCAGCAGGTATTTCGCTCGGGAGCAGTGTTTGACTATCGCCTGAAGGGCGATCACTCTCTCCGGCAGGTTGCGCGGTTTTTTTTGAATAAGAAGTCTTACCGCCTCGATCCGTCGCTGCTGAACATGAAATGGCAGCACCTTCTGCTTCAGGACGGACACCGGCAGGAGCTTATGGCTGAAACCGAGCAATATATTCATCATTGTATTGAAATACAATGGGATGTGTACAATTTCCTTTTAAACGTCCCACGTGGGGATGGTGAATAAAATAAATCAGTAAAATGTTTGACCTGAACCTTTCAATTTGTATTTTTGGAAAATGGAAAACGTCAATTCCCAAACAAAAAGAAAACAAACTCCTTCCAAACAGGGATCGCTGAATAACAACCTTCTGGAGCATGGAAAAGTTCCGCCGCAGGCGGTGGATCTCGAAGAAGCCGTGTTGGGCGCGATGATGCTGGAGCAGGATGCGGTCACGCAGGTGATTGACATCCTGAAACCCGAAGTCTTTTACAAAGATGCCCATCAGCGTATCTTTTCCGCCATTTTCCGCCTTTTCACCAAGTCGGAGCCTGTGGATATCCTGACGGTTACCAATGAGCTGAAAAATACCGGCGAACTGGAAATGGTGGGCGGCCCCTATTACATTACCATGCTTACCAGCCGGATTGCTTCCTCGGCCAACGTGGAATTCCATTCCAGGATCCTGTTGCAGAAGCACATCCAGCGGGAATTGATCAAAATTTCTTCCGATATCATCAAGGATGCTTTTGAGGACACCACCGACGTTTTTGATTTACTGGACCGTGCAGAGCAGGGTCTTTTCAGCGTTTCCGAGTCGAATCTGCGACGCGGGGTGGAAAGCATGCCCGGGCTGATCAAACAGGCCATCGAAAATATTGAAAGTGCCAAGAATTCAGAAACCCAGTTAAGCGGTGTTTCTTCGGGTTTTATGGCGCTTGACCGCATCACCTCCGGGTGGCAGCGGTCGGACCTGATCATTCTGGCCGCAAGGCCTGCCATGGGTAAAACTTCTTTTGCCCTGTCCATGGCACGGAATATTGCGGTTCAGTTCAATAAACCCGTTGCCATATTCTCCCTGGAAATGTCTGCCGTGCAGTTGGTGACCCGTCTCATATCCAGCGAAAGCGAGCTGAACTCTTCTAAATTGAGGAAAGGAGACCTGGCCGAGTATGAATGGCAGCAATTGAATACCCGCATCAACGCCCTGGCCAATGCCAAGATCTTTATCGACGACACCCCTGCCCTGACGATCTTTGAGTTGCGGGCCAAATGCCGGCGGCTGAAACAACAGCATGACATTCAGATGGTCTTTATCGATTATCTGCAGCTGATGAGTGGTGGCAGCGAAGCCAAGGGAAACCGGGAACAGGAGATCAGTATGATTTCCCGGGCACTGAAAGCCCTGGCCAAGGAGCTGAACATTCCGGTCCTGGCGCTTTCGCAGTTGAGCCGGGCCGTAGAGAACCGGCCGGGAGCCTCCGGAAAGCCGATCCTTTCCGACTTGCGTGAATCCGGAGCCATCGAGCAGGATGCCGATATTGTGTTGTTCATCTACCGCCCCGAATACTATAAAATGGATACCTATGAGGATGGTTCCTCCACCAAGAACATGGCGGATATCATCATCGCCAAGCACCGGAACGGTGCTACCGGAGAGATCAAACTCAAATTCATCAGCAATTTTGCAAAATTCGAGGATCATCATGAACCGTCGCATGGTGCGGGAGAATTTACCGCCGGAGATCTTCAAAGCGGAATGCGTACCTACCAGTCCAAAATGAACGATCTGGAAGAATCTGATGCGGATATGCCCTTTTAGCGAAAACTTTTAACCAAAATATTCTTTAAAATTAAATTTATGAAAACATTAAAATCTACCCTCGTTTTAGGTATTGCTCTTGTGATGTGCGCTGCCCCGGGACAGCTACTGGCCAAGAAGAAAATTGAACTGAAATACAAGCTGCAGCAAAACGACAAATTTGTCACCAAGGCTTCCACCAATCAGAATATTGAAATGGAAAATCAGGGACAGACTGTGAATATCCAGTCGATTTCTACCCAGGATATGACCACAGTCGTTGAAAAAACCGCTGCCAATTCAATCGCTACTTCCACCACCATCAACAAGATCACCTATTCGCAATCTGTTTTCGGAAGAAAGATCAACTACGACTCTTCCGATCCCAATACCTATGCCTCAGGACCTGCCAAAGCCCTCGGCGACAAGTTCAATCCCATGATCGGTAAATCTTACCAAACGGTAATTGATGCCCTGGGCCATGTGATCAGTCTGGATATGAGTCAGGTGACGGGCGATTCCAAAGTAGCCGGCAGTCTGAATTCAGACGACAGCTACATTGTTTTTCCGAACCATCCCCTGGAAGTGGGTGATAGCTGGGAAGCCGATCTGAAACCCCTGAAAAGCAGTGATATGCTGATCCATGTGAAATATACATTGAATAAAATCTCGGGAAACGAAGCCGTCATCGGCATCGAATCCAAGATCAGCGCCAGCAAGGTTTCTGACAACAACATGACCATGGATGGTGTTCAAAGCGGGGAAGCCACGGTGGACATTCGCAACGGCTGGACCACGAAACTATCCATCGATCAGGAAGTTAAAATGGCTGTTCAGCAAAACGGTACCTCCATTCCCATGACCATCAGCGGAACCATCACCAAGACTTCCGAAAAGAAATAATTCAGGATAAATGCTGATGAAAAGGGGCCGGAAGGCCCCTTTTTTATTTTAGTGAAGTGCGGAAAGGATCAGGTCCAGATCCCGGAAGGAAAGTCCAAATTTATTGCCGATATATTCATTGGTAAGGATACCGCTGTAGAGG
>JBJKPL010000210.1:0-1789 GCA_046706345.1 Candidatus Sulfidibacterium sp. | reverse complement strand
TTGTGGATAGTTTGAAGTTTGAATTGTACATCCTGGTGAAACAGGGGACATCGTTCAACTTTGTGCTGTTCCATACCTGGATGTTTGCAGACGACCAGATGATTCCTGCCGGACAGGATGGCGTGGTTGACTTTGAACTGGGGAACTGCAACGTGGGCGCTGCCGACCTGGTATTACCTCCCTATGTGAATTTGCCCTCCGATCCGCTTTCGCTGACAACGGGCGGCAGCGTTCCGGGAAGCTTATTGCAGCCGGACGGCACCGCTGGATATTTTGACGTGACATTGTCTGGCATTGGCGCAGGCTTTGACATTGCCAACGGCGGATATCCTGTCAACTGCATGCGAAGGACGGTGACCATTTCATTGAACCATACGTATTCGATGTATGCACTCAGTTCGTTGTATCCTGAGACGATGTTGACGGATTATGCACGACACATTCCGTGGAATAAGATCAATTGGTTGATCAATCATCTGGAGAGTTATGCCGGTCGCACCTGGTACGACATTCAACAGGCCATTTGGATGATTGAAGATCCGGCATGGACCGGAACATCCACCAACGGCGTTCCTACCATCACTTCTGTGGGATTGCAAATGGTGTCCGATGCCAATACATTGGGTGTCGGCTTTGTCCCTGCTCCCGGTGACCTGGCAGCCATCGCCTTTGAAGATGTAGCCACCCCGGCAAGCGTTCAGCTTGTCATAATCAAGCTAGACCCCTGATTGCCCTTATCATAATGTTTTCCTACAGGGATGGATTTTCCATCCCTGTTTTTTTTTTCCGAAAAAAAAGACGGGATTTTCCAGGTGTTCTGCCGGGGCTGAAACGCCATTTTGATCCCTAAAAAAGGACCGTCAAAAATATCCCCCGAACGGGGGATTGTTTGATTTAAAAGCTTGAAGTAGCTTTGTTTCTGCCGATAGGAAAGAGTGGTTTTCAAACTGGCAATCAGATGGAGAAATGCAGCAACAGAGATGCCACGGATCTTCCGGTCAGGTTCTTATTATAGGCAAATGAACAAACCATTAAGGATAAACGTTTTCTTCTTCCGCCGAAACGAAAAACGTTGCTTGTGAAGCGTCGGCGACTTTCAGCGAGATTGAAAATCAAAAACTCAAAAAAACTGAAACTAAAATTACTAAACTTATGAAAAAACTATCACTACTTTTTCTTATAGGTTTAATCATCCTGAGCTGTAATAAGCCACCAAAGCCTACGAACACTTCTACCCAGCGCGAGATATCATTTGGTATTGAAACCATTGAATCCAATGCCGGGTTAAAGTCCAATGCCACCGAGGTGTGGAATTGTGCTACCATAAACCCGGATCATGCCTGGATCACCATCGAAGATCCCGAAGGTACGGAAACAAACTATTACCCTCAGCTGTTTACCCTGAATGGTCAGCTGTATACCCAATCGGTTATGTTGACTGTTCTTCCCGCGGATCAGAAATATACCGTCACCAATTTTTTATTGTACAAGGAAAGTGACGGGCAACCCGGATATTCTCCCAGTGATACCATCGTGTACGGAACGCCCCAAGCAAATTCTGATTTTGCAATTTACGTGGACCAGCCCGTAACCTTCCAATTTGAGGTTACGGCTTTTTCCAAGGCGCAAATTCCGGCCCAGGTCCTCTGTTTTAGTCCGGCCGCCTATCAGTCGTTTGGGTTTCAGTGGTATGGCATTCAGCGGATTGTGATCCGGCATTTTAAATTCTTTGGCGACCTTTGCCTGAATCTGGATCCGTATGCTCCTTCCGATTATGTTCATTCTCTTT
>JBJKPL010000209.1:0-22281 GCA_046706345.1 Candidatus Sulfidibacterium sp. | reverse complement strand
TTATCGCAAGTCCTTTGTTGTCGCAAACCAATAATTTTACGCAAAACATCACCATCGTGGTTCCGGAGGTTTTGATGATCAATGCGGTGGATGCCACCGGGACCCCCAACGCAGTGGCCCTGGCCATGAGAGAACCCGTCAACGCCGGCGAAATATTGAGGCGTGGATTGGCAACCACTTATATACAGGTTTCCTCCATCATTGTGGCAGGCCAGACGCATAAGATCCAGGCCAGCTATGATCAGATCCCCGATGGCACCTATCTGAAAGTCACCGGGATCCTTCCCTCCAGCGGGAACGGAGAGGGCACGTTTGGCACTTCCACCAGTAAGGTGACCCTGACCACCGCTGCCCAGGATATTTTTACGGGCATTGGAAGCTGTTATACCGGCATTGCGGCCGGCGATGGCTATGAACTCGACTGGGTTTTAAATTACGAAACCTATTCCACCTATTATTTAATTAAAGCGGTGAATGGATACACCACCACAGTAACCCTGACGATTACCGCCGGGAACTGATAAAAATTTGAATTCAACGGTTCTTTGATATTTTGGCTGGAAAGCAAGGACATCCCCCTCCTCTTTAATAAAAGCAGAGACTGAGTTATTTACCTGGATTTCCTGGTTCCTTTTCCTGGCGGGGGATGCGGGGCTTTTATGACTTCCTTCACCGGGTAAATAATGGGATGAAAATCCCCGATTGATCAGCAATTCTTACCCGTGAAAGGGGAGGCTCCGGGGGATGCAATCAGCTTTTTGGAACTCCATTTCAGCCTTTGGGAAGCCCATTTCAGGAGGTTTCCTATTGTGCGGCATAGGATGGCTGCCCTACCTTTGCGGAGTAAAATGCTTAAAACGCCAAGTTGAATTTAAAAACATTAAAATTGATTATCATGAAAAGTCTAAAATTACTCTCGAAAATCACAATGGCTGGAGTGCTTCTCCATCTAACTTCAAACCTGTTTGCTCAAACTGGAGGACCCACGAACACAACTCAGGAGTTGACCATGGGTATACCGGAAATTGCACTGATTAAAGCTGTGGATACCACAGCAAATGTCGCTGCCGTTTCTTTACAGCTGACCACCACCACGGCGGGTGCTGCCATCAATGGGGGTACTGCCACCAGTTATGCACAGGTTTCTTCGATTGTTGCCTCGGGTAAAAGCAGAACAATTACGGCAAGCGTTCAAAATGTTCCCACTGGTACAAGTTTACTGGTAACTGGTACAGTTCCGGCTACCGGAGGTGACGGTGATGGTACATTCGGGACCTCTTCCGGTCAGCAGACCTTAGGAACTACTGCGGTGACCTTATTCACCGGAATCGGAAGTTGCTACACGGGTACAAGTGCCAAAGACGGTTATAAATTTGACTGGCTTTGGAATGCCGGTGCTTCAGGTACGTATGCCAATATTGTAGCCACAGGTGGCGTCACGGCAACGGTTACCTTTACCATATCCGCCGGTAGTTAAAAAACTATTTTAATTCAACTGTTTGTTATTAAAATGTTTAGGCGTCAGGGGAGCTTTGCTCCCCTGTTTTTAAAGCCTCTCAGATCCTAACCATTGGATCAGTAAAGCGTTCTTTGAAGGATCCGTTTTTCGGATGAATACATCCAACGTGGGGAGCGCAGCATGCGCACGAAAGTTCAGGGGATGGCCCTCCAATTTACAATCGGTTTTTTTTACTTCGATTGTCAGTGTTTGGGAATGGGATTTCAGCCTTTATGAACTTCAATTCAGTAGGTTGCCTATTGTATCCCCCTGGAATGAACGCTAATTTTGTACAAGAAAATACGAAACAAGTTGAATTAAAAAAATTGAAATCATGAAAACACGAAAATTACTTTCGAAAATGATGGTGGCGGGCCTTTTTCTGCTGATGTCCACCCATTTGTTTGCCCAATCGCAAACAAACTCATCAACCCAGGTGTTAACCCTGCAAATTCCTCAGGTAAGCCTCATCAATGCAGTGGACTCCATGGCCAATGTGGCAGCCGTTACTTTGAAGCTGACCACCAATACGGCAGGGACCAAGATCTCAGGAGGAACCGCCACGACCTTTGCACAGGTTTCCTCGGTGGTGGCCTCTTCTTCTACAAGAACCATTCAGGCCAGTTATGACCAGCTTCCTGGTGGTACTTCGCTTGAAGTACAAGGGGTAGTGCCTACCAACGGAGACGGTGCCGGCACTTTTGGATCGGCCACGGCCAACCCGGTTACCTTATCGACCTCCTCCCAGAATATTTTTACCGGGATCGGTACTTGTTATACCGGGACAGCACAAACCGACGGTTATGTGCTGAACTGGACCTGGCTGGCAGAGACCGGGACCAATTATGCAAGCATTGCAGCGACGACGGGATTTTCCACCACGATTACCCTGACGATTACCGCGACCAATTAAAAAAGATTTAAACCAACCATTCTTTTTACAAGTCAATTGCTTGAGGGGCCGAGAGGCCCCTCTTTTTTTGCCGGATAACGTTATTTTTTGTTTCAGGTTAAAAAGTCGCGGCTCAAATTGTTAGTAACCTCTGTTCAAAAATCAGTGGGTTAACCCAATCGCGAAAGGAAAAATCGGCTCCGTTCAATTTATAACTCAGTGGAAATAACACTGAGACAGGTTGATACAAGAACTCAACTTCATTTATCAGGTTGTTTCATGCGGTTCGGGAAATGGTTTTTTTGTTCTGAAAATAATTTGTTTTGACAGTGAAAAATTCGCTTGTAAGAGCCGTAATATCTGATATTTTTTTTGTATTATTGTGTTTCAGAATCAATAATTTGACGGCATGAAATTCAAAAATTTGTTCCTGGCATGTTTCTTGATTTTTTTGTTGCCTTTCTCATCGAAAGCTTCCATTGAGGTGGTCGGAAGCTTACGGCATGTGCATAATGGTGTTGCAGGGGAAGTTTACAAAGGAGAGATCAAGATCCAAAATACGGGCGCTACCGATCAGGAAATCAAGGTTTATCAAACCGATTTAATGTATAATTTTAAGGATTATACCTATTACAACACGCCGGTCTCGCAACCGCGTTCTAATGCCAACTGGATCCAGTTCAGCCCCAAAACGGCGGTGGTGAAAGCACACTCTTCCATGTACCTTCAGTACACGGTGACCATCCCCAAAAGTGACACTTTGAAGGGTACTTACTGGAGTGTTCTGATGGTAGAAGGCGTGTCCCCCATCGAACCGTCTCAGTCAGGACAGGTGACCATCAACACGGTGATACGGTATGCCATTCAAATTGTTACGGAGATGAAGAATAAGGGAGAGGGAAAGCTGGTGTTCATGAAACCTACCCTGGTCAAAGAAGGCGATCAGATGTATCTGGCGGTAGACCTTGAAAATAAAGGAGACCACTATATTGCCCCGGACGTGTCCATCAAATTATTTGATAATCAAGGAAATTTGGTAAAAGAGCTGACGGCACCACGAAAAGGGATCTTCCCTTCGTGTTCTACAAGGTTTCGATTTGACTTGAAGGGAATCAAATCAGGCCAGACCTATCAGTCGGTCATTGTGGCTCAGGGGGAAGGGCAGGATGTGTTCGGGTTGAATTATAACCTCTATTTCTAGCGTCCCGTAAAGACCGGAATCAACAGAAATCCCTTGTGAACAGTCATATTTCTGAAAAAACGCCTAGCCAAAAGTTAAACCGATCCATGTAAATAAAATAGAGACCTGTCGATGTGGAAGAGGATTTCAATAGTTACATTGAGCCTATTCGTTTCCATTGTTGTTTTTGCCCAAAATAATGCGTTAGAAATACGGTTGGTAAATAATAAGGAGATTGAATTGAATCCTGGTTCCACCTTCTGTGTGGCGGTCATGTTAAGCAACTATACCCGGTCTGATCAGGAATTTCATCTGAAGATCAAGGCCCCTGATGGTTGGAATCAAATTATGGACTATTCTGCCGAGGAGGTCAGCGCTTCTACGAAAAAACTAAAGATCTTTAGTTTTTATGCTCCGGACAATGCGAAAGTAGGTGATTATAATATCTATATCGAAGCGTATGATAATGCGACCCACGCAAAAATCGGTACGGCGGTCGTTCAGGTTTACATCAAACCGCAATATGAGATCCAGAGCAAGGTGTTGGATCCGCCGGTTTTTGTGTTTGCCGGGGATACGTTGAGTGTGCGTTTTCTGATGCAGAATTCCTCCAATGTCCGGGTAACGCTGAAGACCACGGTGGTTAACAACCGAATTTCGGAAACCCGCGACCTTACCATGCCTCCCGATGCCTCTCAGGTAATCCGGATCTTTATCACCACCCCCAAGGAGATCCAGACGATTCAAACCCAAACGGTAAAAATATCGGCCGCGGTAATGGGGGCTGAAAAGGTCAACACTTTAAGCAGCTGTACGTTCAAGATCATCCCCTCAGAGAAGGTGAAATTCGATAAGTACAACAAGGTTCCTGCGAGGATCTCGGGAATGTTTGCTACCAACAACCCCAACGGGACACGGAATTACGGTTATTTGTATAACATCGAAGGTGGGGGGCAGATTTCCCCGGGGACAAAGAAGCGGATCTATTTTCATTTCCGCGGGCCCAACCGGCAGGGAAATCCCGTGTTGGGGCAGACCGATGTGTACACTGTAAAATATTCGTCGCCCAAATCCCGTGTGGTCGCGGGGGACAACAGTTTCAGTTTAACCCCGCTGACGGAAGGGAACCGGTTGGGACGCGGTGTGGATTACGAGCATGAATTCAAAAACCTCATGGTGGGCGGATTTGTCAATTTCCCTCGCTTTTACCCAAACCTCAAGCGGGTGATCGCCGCCAGGGGCGGCTATTTTTCCGGCGACAAATTTAGTTTGGATCTGGGGGTGCTGAATAAAACCTACCGGGCCGACAGCTCCAATATGCTGTTGTCGGTTTCCGGAAAGATCCAGCCGTTTAAGTGGAATAACATCAAATTTGAATATGCCACGGGAAGTTCCGGAGGCAAAATGAGCAAAGCCTATAACATCAATTTTAAGCTCCACCCCAAGTTCTTCAATCTGTTTGTTGATTATACCCGCGCCGATCCCGATTTTACGGGCTACGTGAAAAATACTGAATTTGTGTCTTCGGGTATCAGTGTCGCCCTGCTGAGAAAGTTGAACCTCTCGGCCAATTATAACTTTAATCACAGCAATATGGCGTTGGATACCATGTATTCCAATGCGCCCTACAGCCAGAGTATGATCTTTTCACTGGGCTATAGTTTTTCGACCAATACCATGATCAACCTGAGTGCCAACAAAACCACCATGGAGGACATGGGTACGCCCAAGCAGTTTTATTACAGTGATTTCATGGGGCAGCTTTCCATAATGACCCGCATTAAACGAATCCAGGTCAGTATGTACAGCGCGTTGGGCAAAACGACCAATTATCTGAAACCCCAGGATGGCGAGCTGGCTACCAAGACTACACTTAATTCCAATTTAACGCTGGAATACCGGGTGAATAACCATATCGACTTTTCTACTTTCGTCAGTTACCTGGGCGGACAACAATTCATTAATAAGAATTTTAAGCGATATCTTTACGGAGGGACCCTGAATGCCGGAATTGGGAAAAAATTCAGAATGACCTTACAATATCAGAACAGTTTTACGGTTCAGGAATTATATAAAAACCGGAGTCTGATGGGCCTTGCGATCAACTATTCGGTAACCAAACGGGATGCCCTGAGTGCCAACATGAATTATATCCTTCAGAGCAATCAGATCAGCAAAAAACAGATGGCTGCCAGTGTGGTATTTACCCACCTTTTGGATGTCCCTACCACCAAACGGAAAGATGTGGGCAATCTTCATGGCAGGATCATCAACGACAGTGTGGAAAATATCAGGGGCCTGCGGGTCACCCTGGCAGGGAATGTGATGTATACCGATAAGAACGGAGAATTTGATTTCCAAAATGTGCGCGTGGGCACGCATTACCTTTTTGTGGATGCTTCCAATGCCGGTTATGATGCCATTGCCGCTCGTCCGGGGCCCTACAAAATAGAGATCGTCCCGGGAACAACATTGAATTTCGAGTTGAAAATGACCCGTGCAGCCCAGATTAAGGGGAAAGTGGAAGTGCAAAAAGCCAAAACCAGGACAACAAGGATTATGTTGGGGTCAAAAAACAGTTGAAACCGCTGATCGTGGAGGTTAACAACGGCAGCGAGGTGTTCCGTTCCTATACCAAACCGGACGGTACCTTCCATTTTACCGACCTGAGACCGGGGCACTGGAAGGTGATTATTTATAAAAGAGGAATCCCGGAAGGATATCAGCTCGAAACCAGTGAATTTGATGTAAATTTGGCTCCTGAAGAAACAAAATTCATCAAAGTGGTCGTGAAGAAGATTTTTCATAAAATTCAATTCCAGCAACCGAGCTGGTAGACGATAACAATGATCTGAAACATGCGAAAAAGGTGGTATGGCATATTATTTCTGCTTTTGATTGGTAAGGGGATGGTGGCGCAAAACAGTTTCTCCGTGAGCAATAGGATCCCGCATTACATGGATTTAAATCCGGATAACTTTACCGGACAAACGGGAACTGCCTCTTTTCAGTTTTCGCAATGGATCAATTATACCACCCTGGTGGATCAGTACGAACCGGCGGCTTTTTCCGTAACAGTTCAAATGGTTCCCGTTCGTGCGCCGAAAGGGCTGGGACTTTCGGTGGAAGCAGGCCCCTATCGCGGAATCAGTAAAGGAAATGTAGGTACGCCCACCGGGTTGAAGGAAGTAGGCCGCGCGGCCCGCGTGCTCATCGATAATATCACAACAAGTTTTACGGGCTCCGAGTCGGGGATGGGGCACCCGATGGTGCTGAAATTCTCGGCGCCATTCCTGTCACCACAGGATACGGTTTCATACCGGGTTAGCATCGTATATACGCTTGTTCAATAAAATTTTCAATGTAAAAAATGATTAGAATGTATGGCTGGATATAAAGAAACCACAAGGCAGAAAATGATCTCCATGATGTATCTTGTCTTGTATGCCTTGCTGGCGTTGAATGTTTCCAAGCAGGTGTTGGATGCTTTTGTGGTTGTCAACAAAAGTATAGAAGTAACCAATAAGAATCTTTCCCAACGGCTGGAGGATATGTACAGCGGATTTGAAAAGAATTACGAATTCAACCCCGGGAAGGTGAAACCTTACTGGGATAAGGCCAAGCAGGCCCGGATGCTTTCCCAGGATCTGGTGAATTATATCCAGCAGGTGAAGAATCAGGTGGTTGCAAAAACCGAGCACATTTCTATGGATTCCGCCAGAATAACACCCCTGCGTCTTCTCAACAGCAAAGATGATTATGAAACCCCCACCAACTACTTTCTGGGTAATACCGACGACGGACAGTCCGGGATGGCCATCAAGCTGAAAAACAAACTGGATGATTTCCGAAAAAATTTGCTGGCCCTGGTGGACCAGGCCGAATTCAAGGACATCAATTCCAATCTTGCAACGACCGGTCCTTATTTCAATGCCGACGGACAAAAACAAAACTGGCAGTTGCATTATTTCTATCATACCATCCTGGCCGCCGATATTACCATTTTGAACAAATTCCAGTCGGATGTCTACAATGCGGAATATGAAATTGTCGATTACTTGTATAAATCCATCGGAAAGGGAAACTTTAAATTTGATAAGATTGAAGCGAAGATCCTGCCGAAGAGCAATTTTGTTTTCCAGGGTGACGATTATCAGGCTCAGGTGATCGTGGCAGCCTATGATACCACCCAGAGTCCCAGTGTCTACCTGAAACGCGGGGTAGATTATCTGGCGCCGGATTCGGCCAAAGACGCTACCCTGTTGGGGGTAAGCCCCGGCCGGATCATGATCAACTTCCCGGCAGAAAAACTGGGCGTCAACCAATACGCCGGTTTTGTGAGGGAGCGGATGGCCAATGGGGAAATCAACGATTTTCCTTTCCATGGCGAGTATGTGGTTTCCAAGCCCCTGCTGACAGTTTCAGCGAAAAAAATGAATATCTTTTACATCGGCGTCAGCAACCCGGTTTCCATTGCCATTTCAGGAATTCCCGCGGAAAATCTGATGCCGGTTATATCCTGCGGTACCATCCAACGGGTTCCCAACTCCACTGACTGGGTTGTAAATATCCCTCCGGGCAATAAACTGGCCCTTATCAAGGTTTTTGCAGACATCAACGGGGAGAAAAGACAGCTTGGGTCCAAACTCTTCCGGGTCAAAAAACTGCCGACCCCGGTGGCGACCATTGGCGGCAGGAATTCCGGGGGTATCACCGCGCAGATCATGCTGGCGGCCGGCGCCCTGGCACCCCAGATGCCCGACGACTTTGATTTCGATCAGTCTTTTTCCATTACCTCTTTCACCATGACGTTGCAACGAGGCTGGCAGGTATTCCACTACAACTCCGGCAATGCCTATCTGACCGGGGAAATGAGAGATCAGATCCAACGGACCAACCGGGGTCAGAACATCATTTTTGAGAATATCATGGCCAGCGACCCCAACGGCATCACCCGGAAACTGGCTCCTATCATTCTGACGATCGAATAAATAATCATTTTTTACCGAATATTTGCTGCCCGGTGAGGCCGGGATTGGCGCGTGGCGCGGCTTATCGTGAACGGATTTATTTTTTACGGATAAATGGCTGAATAAGAAGGATTTTGTATTTTTACCTTCATAAAACCAAACCTTGATTTTATGAAAGGCAATCCCTTATTGAAAATCGGTGTACCGATTCTCTTTTCGGTATACGTAATTCTTTATATCTTTTTGATCCCCAGTGGGTCCGGAAAAATGCCCGATGCTTTTGTCGTTATCAATGACAACATTGTCCTGGCCAATAAAAGTTTGGCTCAACGACTTCAGGATAAATACAATCGCATTGCGAATGAGCAGGAATCACATTCCCGGAAGGGAAATCTTAACTGGGAAAAGGCAACACAAGCGCGGAAGCTTTCCGGCGATCTTCTGAGCTTTCTGGAGGAATTGAAAAATCAGGTGATCGCCCAAACCGAAAAGGTTCCGCTGGATTCGGCCAGGATGATCCCGCCCGGAAAGCTAAAAAGCCGCAACGATTTTAAAATTCCAACCCGGTTTTTTCTTGGAAATCGGGATGATGACAGCTCGGGCGCCGCGACCGCATTGAAAGCCAAAATGGATGATTTCAGGAATCAGTTGGCAGTGCTGTCAGATCCATCCGTTATGAAAGCGGTTGATTCACTGCTTTCCACCCGGGGACCGTATTTTGATGTGCAGGGCCGCACCCAGACCTGGCAGCATCATTTTTTCTACCATACAAGTCTTATGGCGGATATTACGCTGTTGAACACGTTTCGGTCTGCAGTATATAATGCAGCCTATGAGGTCATGAATTCTTTCGATAAATCCCAAGGCAAGGGAAGGGTCCCGTATCAAAAAATCCAGACCGGGGTTATCCCTGAAAGCAACTTTGTGATCCTGGGGGATGAGTTTAAGGCGCAGGTGCTGGTCCCGATCGGGAACAAAAATGAAAATCTGAAGGTTTATTTCATGCAGGGAGTGGATTATCTTCCGGTGGAAAAGATCAAACAGGCAACGGTCCTGAATTGTAAACCGGGACATGTGATCCTCCATATTCCGGCCAGGAAGACCGGGAAGAATCTTTTTGCCGGCTTTGTGAAAGCAAGGACTGCCAATGGGCAGACCACCGATTATCATTTCAAGGGAACCTTCATCGTTTACCAACCCTGGTTGACCATTTCGGCAACCAAGATGAACGTTTTTTTTACAGGCATCCGCAACCCGGTTTCCATTTCCGTTTCGGGGATTCCAACCCCGGAACTTTCCGTGACTATTTCCTGTGGATCCATACAAAAAAATCCGGATGGAAATAGCTGGTTTGTCACGGTTCCGCCCGGGAAAAAAATGGCGCTTGTTCAGGTTTTTGGCAAGGTTAACGGTGAAAAACGCCAGTTGGGTTCGCAAATGTTCAGGATAAAAAACCTTCCCAGTCCTTATGCAACGATTGCCGGAAGAAGTTCCGGGGGGATCGACAGTAAGATCTTGCTGGCTGCCGGCGCCCTCACCTTGCAGATGCCCGACAATGTCGACTTTGACGAGACATTTTCCATCCGCTCTTTTACCCTGACCATCCCCCGGGGATTTCACAATGACCATTTTCAATCCAACAGCCCTTTCCTGACTCAGGAAATGAGAGATCAGATCAAAAGGACCAATCCGGGTCAAAACCTTATCTTTGAGGATATTAAGGTCTTGGATCCCAATGGGGGTACCCGGAAACTGGCACCCTTCACGCTGACGATTGAATAATCCCTTCCTTCGGCCGGAAGGGGCAGAACGCTTCCCTAAGTGGTTGCTTGCTGAGGATTCTCGGGTTTCATGGCACTGAAGCAATAATAGCGGATCAAATCTTTCCGGTAACAACGGTACAGCGCCCATCCTGATTCGGGATGGCGCCGTGAAAATTGATATTTGGTGGGGTAAAAAAGGAAGTACAGGGGTATGGTGATAAGTCCCCAGAAAGACATCCGGTACATATGCCGAATGGATTTCCTGATCTGATCCGTAAAGTTTTCAGCTTGAACAGACCGGAACCCTTCCTGTTCCAGTTTTCCGGCCGTTTCCGGAACGTCATCCAATCCGCTGATGGCCCAGCGGTTCCACCACCATTCCAATGGTTTTCGGTTTTCAGGTTTTTTTCCTTTTTCAGAGAGGAAATAATCCAGGATTACGAGTTTCCCGCCGGGTTTCAGCACGCGAAAAGCCTCTTTGTAAACGGCACTTTTTTCGGGAGCATTACAAATACTCTCCACAGCATAAACCAGATCGAAACGGGCTTCGGGAAATGAAGTGGCTGTGTAATCCTGCAAGGATAACCTCACCCGACTTTCTAATCCGGCTTTGCGGATATAATCGCTTCCCTGGTTGATCTGCATCTGGCTTAATGTGACTCCTTCTGCCTGACAATCAGATTTCTGTGCCAGGTACATGGCCGTGCCTCCCACCCCGCAACCGGCGTCCAGAACCCTTGCATGGCTTGTGCCGTTAAGGAATCCTGCGATTTTTTCGTTGGCATTCTGAATGGCTTCATGCAGATTTTTTGTGTTGTGATCCCAGAGCCCCAGGTGTAAACCCTTGCTTTTATTCAGTTGCCAACCCACCTTGTAATGCATTAAAGTGTGGTTGTAATAGGTCGCAATTTCTTGATTCGAAAACATAGGGATGGAGTTAAAAAGTGCTACAATGATTCAATTTGTTCAAATGGATTCCGGTTCCCAAAAATAATGAACTATCGCTTGAAAAAAAGTTTTCCGGGAAGCCGCGAAGGAAGAAGTGGAGAAAAAGTAACCGGAAAGATCATCCTTGTTTTTTTGGAAGACCGTTTCGAAAAACTGAAATGGTTGATTAAATTATGATCATCATGAGGTTTCAATCCTTGTTTTGTTGGATACATAAAAACCATGATGTCGCCTGTTTGATTTCCGGCTGAATAGTATTTCAATCCTTGTTTTGCTGGAAGTTGTTTTCGATGAAAGGTGGAAAAAGTATGCACAAATTTCGTTAAGTTTCAATCCTTGTTTTGCTGGAGGTTGGTTTAAAACCGTCCGGACGCCCGATACAGGAAGAGCGGGATTCGCGATACAATCACCCCGAAAAGTTGGTTTTTGTAATAACTACTTCAAAGAACGGGTTTTATATTTACAAAATGCTGAAAATTCGTTTTGCAGAGGGCATCGGTTTTTGTGATTGCAATTTAGTATTTTTTTCAAACCGGTTGCCGTATTCGTTCATGCGTTCGCTGGGTTTTTACAGAAAGCCCCGGACCGTTTTCTTCACTGTTTCTTTTCCTTCGGCAGTGAAGTGGGATGCTTACCGGTGTTTCTGGCCCGTTGCTTAAAAAAGCGGGGCTTAAAGTTTTTACAACGGATTCATGCTTCGTTTTTACTGGTTTTGATTACGGTTCCAAATCCGCGACTCACGGCTTTCCCGATGCCCACATAATCCGGCAAAATGGCATTGGTAACGAATTTTCCGCTGAATGCCAACATTTGGTTTCCCTTGAAACTGGTGAATTTTGAAACATAACTCCCGGTTACCATCACCCGGTTCGGGGTGTAAAAGCCGATCCCTTTATAAAAACTTAGGATGTTGTTCCGGAGCTGCCGCTTCAGGAATTCCACTTTCGCATTTTCGGTCTGGAATTCGGAATACGTACTGAAGTTTTTTTGGTTCAGAGCCATCCACAACGTTTCGAACCGGTATTCCATAAGACTTTCAAAATGGATCAGTTCAAAACCCTGATGGTCGATGTTTTTCGAGGTGATTTTATATAGTCTTCCGCCAATATCGATTTCTTTAATTTTCAGAAAAAGATCCTGGAGCAGCCGGGCTCCCTCCATAAAACCCACCAGCAACGGTACCTGCCCAATGACTTTGTATTGTACCAATGGATAAGCATAGCGGCTGGTGCCATCCTCAAAATGGTTGTGCAGCAGAAGAGAGTATTCTCTGAAAATTGTTCCGAAATACCCCCTCAGCTTTTGTGCATCGCGGGATTTAAGCTTTAATTCAGGGAACCGGATGATGGTTTGGTTGAGGTGCATGTGGACTGTTCGGGTATTGATTAGGCAAGATTCTGCTGATTATATTTAAGTGGCCGTTTTGCTACGCCGGAGCCTTTTCCCGCAATCATTTTTTGCATTGAAATGCGAAATCATGAGAATTTCTCGATTATGGAATCCGGTTCTGGAGTGCGGGACTTTTTAGAAACGATATTTTCTGCTTCTGAAACATGGGCTGGTTTTAAAAGATTTCTTTTTTGTTTTAATATGGAAACAATGGGATAAAAAGATCTTTGTAAAGAATGCCCTTTTTCTTTGAATTTAATTTCATTTCCGAAGTGATCAGAGAGAATTGTTTTCGTTTACAAACCGTTCTCAGCCCATAGCTGTCGGTATAACAAAATCTCGTCGGGAGGTCGATTGCAATGGGGTCGCTGGTGGTATAGATGGCGAAGTCGATGTTCTGGTCCCGGTTCGAAAGTACTTCTTCGATGACATTGCCCTCTACGAGACAATGAGCTATTTTATCATGATGAACAGGATGGGTTTCTTTTTTAACCTCGACAACTTTTGCGAGCGCATCGCTATTCCCTAACGTGAGGCAATAAACAGGGTTCTTAAAGGCAGTGATCAGCGTTTCGATCTTTGCCTCATCCTGACAGCCATAGACTAAAATGGCATCGTTTTGAAACAGGATCTCTTTCAGGATGATACTTCCCTGATCGAAATCATTATATTTCCATAGGTCTTTTGTGATTCCCTTGTTTTTGCAATAGGACCCCATCTCGAAATCCGAACTTTCAAAAAAGGTCTGAGCCTCCTGGGGACTTTTTCCCATGGCGGCACCAGCAATCCCTACAAGCGTGGTGGGCGGAGCCAGAGGAAGCGTTTTATGGAAATTCTGAAATTCGGGATTCCGAAAGGAAGCCGTTTGTGATTTTAACGCAACGATACAGTATTTCATTTTAGCTTGCGAAATAATCCGATACCCAACTTTCGATTTTATTAAATCCGTCTTCCAGTGAAAGCACCTCCCCATTGGTCTCCAACGAGGCTTTCTGGCTGGCAAAGACAAAATCAGAAATATACTTTCGGTAATCGGAAACCACGGTTTTTAATATTTCGGAGTTGACATTTCCCGACCGGTCTATGGAAACGGATTCGAGGAATATCGGGTTTTTAACGCTCATGTATGCGGCAGCAATAAATTTTGGCGAGATATCGGCAAGAAATCTTGTCTGCCTTCCTGAACTCCACAGCGTTCTGAAAGCATCGATAAATGCAATCACCCGTTGTTTTTTGATCTCATTGTTCTCCACGAAATCGGAATTGTCGAATCTTGTTTTTTTGTTTTCCCCAACGATCCGTCCTTTTGCAATTCTGTCGAGCTCAATTAAAATCGTTCCCCGGTACCACCCTGAATGGATCTCGGTTTCGTAAATATTCGGTTCGCCGCCTTTTTCCAATCCCATAAAATTTGTGCCATAATCCAGGTCCCCTTTATAGGTGTTGATGGCTACCAGGGATTCGACCCGGATGGGGGAAGTCCTTTTACTACGGGCGTTGGCGTCCATATATCCGAAAAGGTCGTCGTCAATATATTTGGCTGGATCTCCTGCCGTTACCGGCGGATTCTTCCCTTCGCCAGGCGAGACCATGGATACGGGATTTCCCATTTCCTGCAGGCGGTCGCGCAGCGCTCTCCGGATAGCCTGTGATGAGACATAAGGCAGTTCGGTACCGTTATCCAGCGTGATCTTTTTGATGGGATTAATATTGTCAACATCTTTATCCGTGCCATTCAGGCTGGCAAAGGACACTTTTGACAAATAAGTAATCGTAATGCTGTTATTTTTCATAGGAATTGACGCTGACGGGTTTGATGACTTTGTTAATGACATTGAGCGCGCCGATGATGGCAAATTGTTTTACACGCTGAAAGTTTTGTTCATTGAGGTGTTCCAAAAAGAGTTCGCTGCTGACCGGTATCTCAAACCGATTCATGATCCGAATAATCGCTTCATTGAACTGGTCCAGTGTTCTGGATTTAATCAGGTCAACGATGAACTTGCGTCCGTTTTTGGCATGGGGTTTTCTGTCGTTTCCGTTCTTGGTTTCATCGAAGTTGACAATAGCCATGCCGATAGAAGAGCCAAGCGAAAAGGCTTTTTCCTGCATTTCTTGTGTCATTTTCTTATTAATTTTTAGTTCATAAATACTTGTTAATAAATATAATTGGTCAAAATTTTTAAATCCGATGGAATCGCCTCTTAAAAGGTAGGTATAGCACAAAAAATACAGATGGGCGATTTCTTCTGCAATGGACTTTCCATCGAGCATTAAAGCGAGGACTTTTTCCCTTAGTTTTCGTTGCAATTGATAACTGTTCAGGGAATTCTTATCGGCCGTTTTCAGAAATTTCAGACTGGACAACACCATTGAAAACTTTACACCGCTTTTTTCTAAGTAGATCATTAGGTAGACTACCGATTTGAAATTATTGAAATACTTAAAAGCATTCGGACGTAAAGTGGCCGAAAAGGAATTGGCTTTAAAAGCAACCAGCGAGACCGGGATTTTATCAAAATCCAGATCGGAAATATTCTCGACTTCTGAAATGTCATTCAATCCCTTGTCGTACAGAAATTGCTGATACATGGTATAAATCAGCGCGAAAAGCGTTTCGTTCTTCCCCACATAATCTTTTGGCTCACTATATCTTTCTCCGTTATTAAAGAACGAATAGGTTTTGAAATTCGACATGTAATTTGATTCGATCATTTCAGCCGAATCCTTGTACATGCTCTTGTTGCGTTGATACAAGGCGTTCAGATTCAATAAGTCGTTGGAATCAAAAAAGTAACCCACCATAGAATCCAGCCCCCGAACATAGGTATACAGGCCCAGTTTTGGCGAAAACCTGCTGAGATACATGGCCTTCCAGCTGATTTTTTGTGATTGTGTTGTTAAGAAGGAATTAAAATTATTGATGCCTTTAATAAACGGGGATGTGTTTTGTGAGTCCACCAGTTTTTTATAGCGCTCATTGGTCAGAGAACATACCTGATCTCCAACTTTAAAATAGTCGTCCTCGGGCTTCTCCAACCGGGTGATCTTGATATACGGTTCATTGAGAAAAATCCGGGAATCCCCCTTTGATTCTTTGGAATACCTGAATCCGGATTCAGTGGGCTCGAAGTTTTTAAGCTTCATCCTTTTTTCGAAATAGATTTTTCCAATTTCTTTAGCAAATTCAGGTTTTTTGCTGACGATGGATTCAAAGGTTACCGCGTTGTTTGGGTTTTTGGGCGCGGGTTGGGGATCGTTGGTAATCAGGGCGCCTAATCCGTAAGTTTTCATTTTATAAAAGGGCACCGATCTGAACGGGTTTTCCGTAAAATAAAATTTATCGGGCGACTGACGCGCATTTTTCCCGCTCGTATCATAGATTTCTTTCCCCATGAAATAGTATATTTCCTCGAGCAGATCAAAAAGTCGATGGGATTTTATTTGCAGGGAATCTTTATCAAGCCGGTAATTGTAGGGATAGCCGAACACCGCATCTTCCTCACATTGCTTCAGATATTGATATAATGCCACGATCCCGGCATTGATAAAAATATTAGAAGTGCGCTTAAACACAATTTCGGTTATCATAATAAGAGGTTTAAATCACTATGGCGTTAAACTCCAAATGACAAGAAATCAATCAGGAATCAACAGGTTTTTAGGTTTTTTATTTAGGTGCCATAAAATTACAACAACTTTTATTATGCACAACAATAGATTGAAATATTTTGCGGCAGTTCCGGCCTGGGGCCTGGATCAGCAGTTGATTTAAACAGCCGAAGTATAGAATGTTTATTCTTAATGTTTGTTCTAGATGTTCAGGGTTCCGCAGAAAATGCTGTCAGAAATGGCATCTTCCGAATAATTTCCCAAAAGCACCTTCTGCTGAACGAAAACCAGGTAGCAGGCAAGTTGTTTCCCCATAAAACCGGGAGAAAGTACTAGTGAAGCCCCGCCGTCGATGCGTCGGGCAGCATCCAGTTTATAATCGGCATCCCGGCTGTCGAGGCTGCGCACCACCAACAGGACTTTGTCGTTCGGCTTGGCGGGTAATGCAATGTCGGCGGTGTTCCAGAAAAATTTGATGGTATCGTTGGAAACCAGTTTCACGATGGCCCGGGTGGCACCCGGAAGACGCCCCCGGCTGACCAAAAACAGGGAAGGGTTCACCTCGATGTTGGGATAGGTCCCCGTCAGGGCGTTTTTGATGTTGAAAGACATGGCTGCGTTATAGGCTGATTTGTCGGCGGTAAAAGCACCATAGCCTATGCGGAGAAATTCTTTGAGCGGCTTAATATAATTCTGGGTTTTTACAAAACGCATGCGCTGGGCCATCTGGGCTTCCGTATTGGGATGGTTCACCTTGGCGGGACGTGTCCGGACATAATAAGTGTCCTTCCATCGGCAACCGACCAGGTTGCCCACTTTCCCCAGAAATGGGCCCTGTATGCTATTGTTTTTCAATCGTGCCATGTTTCCTCTTTTTGTTGGTTTATAAGAAGCTACCAAAGATAGACATAAATCCTTGAAAAACCCAGCCGTGGTTCACGGCTTCCTTTATTTTTTTGTTAAACATGAAAATGGCTGCCAAAACCACGGAAACCGGCGTATGCGCCAGGGCTGCGAATTGACAGTAATGAACTATGGTTTACTATAATAAATAATGTTAAAATCGCATGTTTTTGAAGACGAACACCCTGGTCTGCAACAAAACATCCTTTTCTCTTTTATACCTTTGCAAAAAAATAGGACTCTTATGAACGATCAAGCCAAGACAAATTTTGACGAAAGAGCGGCCAACTGGGATGTCAGGCCGCAACAGATTACCATGGCAAACGGAGTGGCAGATGCCATGATACGGGAATTGAAACCGACAGCCGAAATGAGCGTCATGGACTACGGATGTGGTTCTGGGCTGGTGACCATGCGATTCCAGCCGCTGGTAAAAAAGGTTGTGGGTGTGGATAGTTCCAGGGGTATGCTGGAAGTTTTCCAGGAGAAAGTAAGCAAGCTGGGATATGACAATGTCAGCGGTCAGCTGGCCGACCTGGAAGAAGAAGATGCGGTGGAGGGGAAATTCAACCTGATCGTCAGCAGCATGGCATTTCATCATGTGCGCAAATTATCCGATCTGCTCCACCGGATGTATGATCTCCTGATTCCCGGCGGGGCCATTGGTATTGCCGATTTGGATAAGGAGGACGGGACTTTTCACAAGGACAATACGGGCGTGGTTCATTTTGGTTTTGAACGTGACGTGATGAAAAACCTACTAGAAGAAGCCGGTTTTCACGATGTCAAAGCCGCGACTGCCACCTCCGTGGTCCGGGAGGGTGATGACCAAAAAAAACGGGAATATTCCATCTTTTTGATCACCGGTAAGAAATAAATCCCTTGTCCGAAAAGCTCAGGACTTCAAAAGGGTCAATCAGCTTTCTGCATTTCCGGCGATGAAAAGTGCGGCGGCCCCAAGGCCAAAGTCCTTCAATAACATGGTCATAAAATACTGACCCATTTCACCGCCACGGATCATGCCCGGTAAATGAATGGTCAAAATAAAAATAAGCATCAGGATGGCGAGTAAAATCATCGATAATTTTACTTTAACATTGATAAACAGGCTAATCGCTGCCAGGATGAGCGCCAATCCAACCAAATAGATAAAAAAGGTGTGAAAGGGCAAAAACGAAGGAACCATTCCTGCCATCTTACTTCCTGCGATGAAATGATTGATTCCGAAAACTAAAAACGGGATACCAAACAAGATACGCCCGATTTGTGATAATACTTTGTTTTTCATAAAATCCTCCTTTTTTTATTCTTACAATAATAAGTAATTCGGGGTAAACTTGGAAACATTTTTCCATGTTTTAAGTAAAATTAATATTTCAACCTCCTTGAAATAAAGGGTTTGAAGTATGCAAACGGGTAGCCTCAAAAGATGAAACCCCGCTCACTTTGGGGAAGGAGCGGGGTTTCGTTCGAATAGGACAGGGCCTATTTCAGAAGGATCATACGTTTGGTAGTGGCATACCCGTTCAAGGTTAATTGGTAGAAATAGAAACCCGGTTTCAGGCTCCTGGCGTCAAAAGTAACCTGATGCTTTCCGGCAGTAACGAATCCTGAAAGGGGAACTGCTACTTTTTGTCCCAGACTGTTAAATACGGTCAGCGTTACGTCCGTGGCATGTACCAGTGAAAAACGGATTGTCGTTTTATAGGCAAAAGGATTGGGGTAATTTTGGCTTAACGAGCCTACTTCAGCCGGAAGTTGATGGATCCCGGTGGTTCCCTGAGTGATCCTGACATTGTCAAGCCCTACCAGGTCTCCGTCGGCCCCAACATACTCCCATCCGAACATGACATTGGAATTGTTGGCATAACTGCTGATATCAACGGTTATTTTTCTCCAATTCCAGTCGGAGCCGTCATCTGTTGCTTCCCATAAGTGCGTCCACGACGAACCTCCGTCGATGGAAATACCCAATTTCAGCGTTGCATTGGAAAGATAAGCGGTACTGAAGCCTGCATAGAACTCCAGGGTCAGGGCATCGTTGGGGAGAGAGATTACCGGTGTCTTGATCCACTCGTCCTGAATTTCAGAAGTCCAGGGGCATATTGCCGATGCTACGTTGGTTGAGTCAACGTCTGAGAAGGACTGGTCTGCCGGGTTCCCCCGGATCCAGGTGTTGGAGCTGTTGGTGGTCCCGATACTCCAGCCGTTGGGAGGAAAGGTGGTACCGTCGAAATTCTCCGTAAATAATGGATCTGATGAAGCCTGACTGACGGTTATAAAATCCGTTTTTGACCTGGTATCGGTCGTGGTGCCATTTCCTACCGTTAGCTGCACAGTATAAGTTCCGGCAGCTGTATAGGTGTGACTTGGATTTTGCTCGGTGGAAGTGCTTCCGTCGCCGAAATCCCAGCTCCAGGAAGTAATGCTTTCGGCATTTTTCAATTCGGGAATGGGTACTTTGGGCGTAAGTGAAGGCGGATTTACCACCGGGGCAGAAGCGACGATCTCATTGACGACGGTCACGGATCCTGTACTTCCATCAATTGTAACGACATTCCAGTAGCGACCGCTGCCGCTTGTGGGAATGTTGACCGTTTTTATTAGTCCGGATGCTGAATAAACCTGAACGACCGCATTGGATGTTGTGATGTCCGGAGAACCGGAATAATTATAAACATAGTATTTATAAGTGCCAGAGAACAGCTTGTAAATGGTCACGGTCTCCGGTCCGTAAGAAACCCGGTCATCATGATCTAAGGTGGCAAAGGGACCTGATGTGGCGTTGCCTTTATTTCCATAGTAAATGCTGTAAACAGTTCCGTCGATGGAAGGTGTTTTTAGGTGAGCATCCAGATCGTGGGGGTTTTCTCCCCAGTTTAATACGATCCTGAGTTCCCCTTCGGATAACACGGGAGACAGGGAAACATCCATAGACAAGGTCTCGCCTGTGGAAATGGATACCTGGCTGTTGACATAGGTGGTAAAATTATCCGCCGAAACCGTCAGCTTGTGGGTATTATCCGTGGATCCATCTGTAAATACCACGGTGAGTGGAGTATTTCCTGAAGTGGGAGTCCCGGAAAAATCCGCCGTTAAGGCGGCTTCGGGAATATCGGTTATTTCATAATTTCCGTTCGAATCGGTAGTAGCTGAAAGCCCAGCGATCTGAACCAGTGCCCCACTGACGGCCGTTCCATCCAGGGCATTGGTGACTTTTCCTTTGATAGTGCTTACGCTGGATGTGTTGACAGAAATATAATCTGTTTTTGTTGCGGTATTGGTCGTGCTTCCGTTTCCTACCGTAAGTTTTACGGTGAAGTTGCCGCTTGCAGAATAGGTGTGAGACGGATTTTGTTCGGTGGAAGTTGTCCCATCCCCGAAATCCCAGTTCCAGGTGGTGATGGCTCCTGTGGCTTTTGTGGATTTCTCTTCAGGTACCTGTGGCTTTTGAACGAAGGCCGGGGGATTGGCAACCGGAGCTGATGAGTTGATTTCATTAACCACCGTTACAGCGCCTGTGCTGCCATCAATGGTCAGAACATTCCAGTAAAGTCCCGTTCCCGTAGTGGGAATGTTCACTGATGTGATCAGGCCGTCTGAGGTATAGACCTGAACCACAGCGTTCGAAGTGCTGATGTCCGGTGACTTGGAATAATTGTAAACGTAATATTTGTAGGTGCCGTCAAAAAACTTGGTAATGGTAACGGTTTCGGGACCATAGGATGTTCGGTCGTCGTGGTCCAGGGTGGCAAAAGGAGCCGTGGTTGCACTGCCTTTGTTTGCGTAATAGATGCTGTAGGTACTTCCATCAATGGAAGGGGTTGAAAGGTGGGCATCGAGGTCCTGGGGTTTTTCTCCCCAGTTCAGCACGATCCGCATTTCACCTTCTTCCAGCGTGGGGGATAAGGAAACGTCAATAGTGAGTGTTTCCCCTGACGCAATGGCAACCTGTGCGTTTTGATACGTTACAAAGCCGTTTGCCGTAACTTTTAAGGTATGAACCGCATCGTTGGACTGGTCCGAAAAAGCCACTTGCAACGGGGCATTTCCCGAGGTTGGATTCCCTGAAAAATCAGCGGCCAAAACGGCCTCTGGGATATCGGTGATTTCGTAATTCCCGTTCGAATCGGTGGTGGTGGTAAGACCTGCAATTTCAACCTGTGCGCCACCAATCGCCGTCCCGTCAAGCGCATTGGTTACTTTGCCGCTGAGCGTTGTTGAAGTGGTTGTCGCTCCTGAAAAAATATTCTTAAAAGTATAAGAACCGTAGGTCGAAGCATACTGAACAATTTCAATGTAGTAGGTACCTGCCGGCAGATTATCATAAACCAGCGTGTCGTTTTCTCCGGCTCCATTGGAAGTGCTGCTTTGCAATAAAGCGGTAGACCCATCCGTATCCCAAAGATTGAAATAAAAATTCAGGGAACTTTCCGGAATTCCGACTAATGTTAATTTATGTTCCTGTGTCGTGGTAATTTTATACCAATCATAATCGTCTCCGGAGCCGCTGCCATAGAAACCCAAATGGCCGGTTACCGAACTGTCCAGGGTTAATTGGATCGCGTTTTCTTTGGTGTTATTCGGTTCCACATCATTTCCATCGGGAAGGGAGGTTGGCGTGAAGACATTTTTAAACGTATAAGAACCGTATGTTGAGGCGTATTGTACTATTTCGATGTAATAGGTTCCGGCCTTGAGGTTGTGATAAGTCAGCGTATCATTATCACCGGCTCCGTTGGATGTTGTGCTTTGCCTTAAGGTAGAAGCCCCATCGGTATCCCAAAGATTGAAATAAAAATTGAGGGAATTTTCCGGTATTCCGATAAAAGATAAACTGCCGTCCTGGGTGGTGGTGATTTTATACCAGTCATAATCGTCTCCGGAGCCGCTGCCATAGAAGCCCAGATGACCGGTTACCGATCCGTCCAGGGTTAATTGGATCGCGTTTTCTTTGGTGTTATTCGGTTCCACATCATTGCCATCGGGAATGGAGGTTGGCGTGAAGACATTTTTTAGCGTATAGGAACCGTACGTTGAGGCATATTGTACTATTTCGATGTAATAGGTTCCGGCCTTGAGGTTATGATAAGTCAGCGTGTCATTATCACCGGCTCCGTTTGATG
>JBJKPL010000208.1:0-15591 GCA_046706345.1 Candidatus Sulfidibacterium sp. | reverse complement strand
CCCCACCATCAAGCTTATGGCCCCACGGTTGCAGGGGGGAGGTTTCCAGGGCGCCAGCAATGTGGTGTACGGGAAAGAAACCGGAGCGTTTACCATCTACGGCGATTATCCTGAATACAATAAAATTGATCCTGTTGACATGACGGCGGGTCGCTTTATCAACTGGAACGACACCCGGGACTATCGCAAAGTGGCCGTTATCGGTAAGAATGTGGTTTCCGGCCTGTTCAAAAATGGGGAAAAACCCATGGGTAAATACATCAAGATCCAGGGCGTTTATTTTGAAGTGGTCGGTACTTTCAAATCCAAGAAAAGCGGAAACCAGGCCGATCAGGAAAACAACAGCCTCTATCTGCCTTTTACCAGCATGCAGCGCACCTTCAACTACGGCGACCATGTGGGCTGGTTTGCCATCACTTCAAAGGATAATGTCCCGGCAACGGTAACGGAAGCCAAGGTGCTGGCGGTAATGAAAAAGGCACATCACATCAACCCCAAAGATGACCAGGCCATCGGACATTTCAACATGGAAAAAGAATTTAACAAAATCCAGGGATTGTTCATCGGCATCAATGGCCTGATCTGGATCGTAGGGATCGGAACCCTGTTGGCCGGGATCATCGGCGTTTCCAACATCATGCTGATCATTGTCAAGGAACGGACCAACGAGATCGGGGTGAAACGGGCGCTGGGGGCTACACCCCTGAACGTGATCACCCAGATCATCCTGGAATCGGTAACCCTGACGGCTGTCGCCGGTTATACGGGCCTGGTAATTGGTGTGGGGCTGCTGGCGCTCATCGACAAAGTCCTGGTCAGCAGTGGCACTAAGATGCATTTTTTCCTGCATCCCGAGATCAGCTTTCAGGTAGCCGTCACCGCCTTGCTTATCCTGGTGGTATCGGGAGCCTTTGCCGGACTGGTGCCCGCCAAAAGGGCGGTCAGCATTAAACCTGTGGATGCATTAAGAGACGAATAATGAAATTTTTTATCCGGTGTTACCACCGGAAAACAACGGCCGGAAGAAAGCCGGCCAAATAGGAAACAGAAAACAATTATTAACAACAAAGTAAAACAATAGTACGATGAAAAAGTTTTTAAAAATACTGGTGATCTTTCTGGTACTGGGTGTATTCGGTTATACACTGTACTTCCTGTGGAACAAATCGAAGGAAAAACCGGTGGTTTACAAAACGGAATCCCCGTTTTATACCAACATCATCAACAAAACCGTGGCCACCGGTTCGGTGGTCCCAAGAAAGGAAGTGGAAATCAAACCCGTGGTGTCGGGGATCGTCACGAAGGTGTATGTAACGGAAGGCCAGCGGGTGAAGGAGGGCGACCTCATTGCCAAGATCCGGCTGGTGCCCAACATGGTAACCTTAAACGACGCCACCTCACGCGTGGAACAGGCCAAGATCAATCTGGCAGATGCCAAACAAAACTACGATCGTGAGCTCACCTTATTTAAAAAAGGCGTGGTGGCCCAGGCCGAATTCCAATCGGTGCAGACCAAATACGACATTGCCAAACAGGAACTTCAGTCGGCGCAGAACGACCTGGAACTGATCAAGGAAGGTCAGCTGAAAAATCAGGGTTCGCCGACCAATACATTGGTACGTTCCACCATCAACGGCATGGTGCTGACGGTGCCCGTCAAAGCCGGAACCCAGGTGATCGAAGCCAACAACTTCAACGCCGGGACCACGCTGGCAACCGTGGCCGACATGGGCGACATGATCTTTAAAGGCAACATCGACGAAACGGAAGTGGGCAAGATCAGAGTGGGCATGCCGCTGGTGCTGACCATCGGAGCCATCGACGACAACAAGTTCGATGCCACCCTGACCAAGATCTCGCCGAAAGGCGTGGAAGACAACGGCGCCATCCAGTTTGAGATCGAAGCCAACGTGAAACTCCAGCAGGGCCTTTTCATCCGTTCCGGCTACAGCGCCAACGCCGACATCGTGCTGGGACGCGCCGACCATGTGCTGGCGATTCCCGAAAGTCTGCTGCATTTCAAAAACGACACCACCACCTATGTGGAATTGGAAACCGGGCCGCAGACCTATAAAAAACAATTTATCAAAACCGGACTTTCCGACGGCATTAACATCCAGGTGCTTTCGGGACTCACCGAAAAAGATAAAGTTCAGGTTCCAAATTAGAAAAGGATTTCTTTACTTTGTAGTACCTGAAAAACCTAAAAGAAAGTGTGAAAAGTTAAATCGGCACGACCGGAAAAGTGCCGGTTTAACTTTATGTATTATCAGACGAAAGTTTTCATGTTGTCCAACTAAATCATAAAAAATGAAAAAATTCACGTATTTGCTTGCTGCCGTTTTCACCTTCGGCAGTTTTTCGCTTAAAGCACACGAAGGCATGTGGATCCCCATGCTTTTGCAGCAAAATTTTGCAGAGATGCAAAAAATGGGACTAAAGCTCACGGCTGAGCAGATTTACAGCATCAACCACTCCAGCCTGAAGGATGCCGTGGCTGGTCTTTCCAACAGTTCGGAACCCCAGGGATTTTTCTGTACTTCGGAAATTGTTTCGCCCAACGGCCTGCTCTTCACCAACCACCACTGCGGGTATGAATTCATCCAGAAACACAGTTCGGTGCAGCACGACTATCTGAAAGATGGTTTCTGGGCCATGAGCATGAAAGAAGAGCTCCCCATCCCGGGACTCACGGGATCGGTGGTGGATCGTATGGCCGAAGTTACCGTCAGTATTGTTCCTTTTCTGAGTGATACCCTCACCGAAGCACAACGTTCGCAAAAAGCATCGGAGATCATTTCGCGGCTGAAGAAAGAAAATTCAGATCACGGAAAGTACGATGTGGTGATCAAACCTTTCTTCAACGGCAACAAATATTACATGTTGCTGTACATCGTTTACCGCGATGTTAGGCTGGTGGGTGCTCCGCCGTCATCCATCGGAAAATTCGGTGGCGACACCGACAACTGGATGTGGCCCCGCCAGACGGGCGACTTTTCCATCTTCCGTATCTATACCGCCCCCGATGGCTCGCCGGCTACCTATTCCAAAAACAATGTGCCGCTGAAGCCCAAACATTTCCTGCCCATCTCGCTGAATGGCGTCAAACCCGGCGATTTCACCATGGTCTGGGGATTCCCGGGAAGCACCAACCGCTACATGACCGCTCCCGAGCTGGAATTCAGAATGGCCCATTACTATCCTCCGTTGATCAATGCCTTTGGCAAAAAACTGGAGGTCTGGAAAAAACATATGGATGCTGACCAGGATGTCCGCATTAAATATTCTTCCGATTATGCCATGATCGCCAACAGCTGGAAATATTTCCTCGGTCAGACCGAAGGAGTAAAAAACCAGCATGTCATCGCCGAGAAAAAAGCCTATGACGCCCAATTTGAAAAATGGGCCGACGAAACGCCGGAAAGAAAAGCCAAATACGGCCATGTGCTGAAAGATATTTCGGATGCCTATGCCCAGCAGGGAAATACCATCGAGCCCTTGATCTATGCCAGCATCACCGGTTCATCAGGAGCCCAGCTGATCGGCTTTGCCAAGAAATTCTCCACACTGAACGGCCTGCTCAAACAGTACAAGGAAGAAAAGAACAAGGAAAGTAAGGCACGCAAGCTGAAACAAATTCAGTCGATGGCGAAAAAAATGACGGAAAAACTGGGCGAGACCTATAAGGATTATGACGAGCCCACCGATCAGGATGTTTTTGCTGCGATGACCAAAATGTATTTCGACAAGGTTCCGGCCAGCATGCATCCGGCCTACCTGGACAAGATGGTCAGTAAATTCAAAAACAATTTCGACAAATTGGCGGCCTACGTTTATGAAAAGTCCAATTTCTCCACCGAGGCCAAAGCCAAAGCATTCCTGGCCGATCCGGATTTGAAGAAACTTCAAAAAGATCCGGCCTTCATGCTGATGCAAGGCTACATGCGGGAACTGATGGCCGCTTCGCAAGGCTACCAGAAAGGCTCAGGAGAACTGGAAAAAGCCAAGCGGCTGTTGATGGCCGGCATCATGGCCATGGAACCCAACCGGGTTTTCTACCCCGATGCCAATTCCACCCTGCGTTATTCCTTTGGAAAAGTGGAAGGTTACAATCCGCGTGATGCCGTGCATTATAAATTCCAGACCCATTTGTATGGCGTGATGCAGAAAGGACGCAAGTATCAGGGCAATCCCGAGTTTATCGTTCCCGAAAAACTCAAAGAGATTTACAAAGACAAGGATTTCGGTCCCTATGGACAGGATGGCTTTATGGATACCGACTTCATCACCACCAATGACATTACCGGCGGAAACTCCGGAAGCCCGGTCATCAATGCCGAAGGCCAGCTTATCGGCCTGGCTTTCGACGGCAACTGGGAAGCCATGAGCGGCGATATCAAATACCTGCCCAAGCTCCAGCGCACCATCGTGGTGGATATCCGCTACATCCTGCTGATCATCGACAAATACGCCGGCGACCACCGCCTGATCAAAGAACTGACCCTGGTGAAAAACCAGCAACCTCAGCCAATGCAACCACAACCCGTGGCTCAAGAATAAGACGATTACAGATTGACAGAGGTGAAAGCTGCCGGCAGTTTGCCGGCAGCTTTTTTTTTCTTCCCTCCAACGGACCGTTTCCTCTCTTTTAAAGATCGATCCCTCGGCTTTCCGGATCCCCTTGTTATGATCTTTGATCTGTTTGGGGCCGATTTTCCGGCTTCCGCACCGAAAAAGCATTTCTTCAACGTGATTTTTTTGTGAATTATGTCACAAATTGACATGTTTTTTAAACGACTGATTTTCAAAGCGTGTCAGAACATTTTTGTCGCTTTTTTCCCCCGAAAATCAAAAAGAATCTTAAAAAACCGCCCGAAAACCGATATGATGATGAAAAACATATTACTTTTATTAAGTTTAAATAACAACAATAATTAACAGCTATCTATTTGTTTTTCTGTGTGTTGGTTTTTTTCAAAAACATACATTGAAGCAATAGAAAAAGAATATGTATGCTTTTGGAACAAAATAGTACGATTTGGCCCTTTGTGGTTTTCGCGGTTTTGGTGATGGTGATCGTGTTTACCATGATCGGGTTATCCTATGTTTTGGGCGAGCGTCACAACGACAAAACCACCAGCGAGCCTTACGAGTCGGGGATTCCACCCACCGGAAACGCACGGCTGAGGTTTTCTTCCAGTTTCTACCTGATTGCCATGTTTTTCGTGATATTCGATCTGGATGCCGCCTTCATCATGCTGTGGGCCGTATCCTTCCGGGAAGTCGGATTGCCTGGATATATCGGAATTGCCTTATTTATCGTACTCCTGATCATCCTGCTCATTTACGAACTCAGCATCGGGGCACTGGATTTTGGTCCCAGTGGAAGAAAAATATTGAAATACAAAGACAAACCGTGATGAATTATTCTCTCGAGAAACCGAATTCAAATAATCTGGATCCCCAAAAAGCCATGACGGAAGACGCCCTTTACAAGACGGTGTTTTTTGCCAAACTGGATGAGATGATCGCCTGGGGGCGAAAAAATTCCATCTGGCCTTTCGGTTTTGGGCTGTCGTGCTGCTTCGTTGAAATGGCCACCGCCATGACCAGCCGTTACGATATTGCCCGTTTTGGCGGGGAAGTCATCCGCGGTACCCCGCGTGAAGCCGACCTGATGGTGATTGCCGGAACCGTCTTTCTCAAGATGGCGCCGATCATCAAAAGGCTGCACGAGCAGCTGATGGCGCCGAAATGGGTCATCTCCATGGGTTCCTGTGCCAACTCCGGTGGCATGTACGACATCTACAGTGTGGTGCAGGGGGTCGATAAGATCCTGCCGGTGGATGTTTATGTCCCCGGTTGTCCTCCGCGGCCCGATGCTTTTCTGGAGGGTTTGCTGCTGTTGCGTGAATCCATCGGGAAAGAACAGCGCCCGCTGAGCTGGATCGTGGGACCCAATGGCGTGCAAAAAACCGAAAAAATCAGCCAGCGGGATCAGAAAAAAGAAGAAAGAATCAAAATGGGAAATATCCGCCCGATCAATGAAGTATAGCCACGGATTTGAACATCCGTAATGAATGTATGAGTGAAAACGAGAACAACATAGTCGATGCACTGACAGCAACCTTTGACGGGGAGACCCTACTTTTTCAGCAACCCACGCAAGACGGAACCCCTACCTTCTGGGTCCCAAAAAATAAGATCGTTTCGGTGTTGGGTTTTCTGAAAAATGAAATTTCCCTTCCCTTCCGCATGCTTTACGACCTCACCTGCATCGACGAACGGACCCGGAAATACCGCGACGGTCAGCCTTTGAGCGATTTTACCATCGTGTACCATCTGACTTCCTTCGAAAGGAATGAAGACGTGCGCATCAAAGTACCCCTGAAAGAGCCGGAGCTGACCCTGCCTACGGCCACCCCGGTGTGGGAAGCCGCCAACTGGTACGAGCGTGAAGTCTACGATATGTTCGGGATCATTTTCGAGGGCCATCCGAGGCTCACGCGGATCCTGATGCCCCGGTCCTGGAAAGGCTATCCTTTGAGAAAAGACCATCATGCCCGGGCCACGGAAGTAGATCCTTTTAAACTGACCGACGGCATCCGGAAAATTGAAGATTCGAACCTGACCTTCCGCCCCGAGGAGTATGGCATGAAGAAACAAAGCGAGGAAAGCGACTTCATGTTCCTGAACCTGGGACCCCAACACCCCGGAACCCACGGACTGCTCAGGCTGGTGGTGCAGCTACACGGCGAAGACATCGTGGACATTGTTCCGGATATCGGATTTCATCACCGCGGTGCAGAAAAAATGGGAGAACGCCAATCCTGGCATACCTTTATCCCCTATACCGACCGCATCGACTACCTCGGCGGGGTGATGAACAACCTGGCGTATCTGCTTTCGCTGGAGAAAATGGCGGGCATCCAGGTCCCCGACCGGGCCAGGGTGATCCGCATCATGATGAGTGAGCTTTTCCGCATCGCCAGTCATCTGGTATGGCTGGGCACTTTTGCCCAGGACCTGGGACAGCTGTCACCGGTTTTCTACACCTTCAACGACCGGGAGCGCATCTTTGACATCGTTTCTGCCATCACCGGTGCCCGGATGCACCCCTCGTGGTTCCGTATCGGCGGTGTGGCCCACGATCTGCCGGAAGGCTGGGATAAAATGATGCAGCAATTTGTGGATTATTTTCCCAAAAGACTGAAAGAATTCAATAAGATGATCATCAAAAATGGGATCATCAAAGCCAGAACCTATGGCATCGGCGTTTACACCACGGAGGAAGCCATCGAATGGGGGGTGACCGGTCCCGGACTCCGCGCCACCGGCTACAACTGGGATTACCGAAAGACCAGACCCTACTCGGGCATCGATCAGTTTGATTTTGAGATCCCCCTGGGTAAAAACGGAGATTGTTACGACCGTGCCATTGTGCGGATGGAAGAAATGTACCAGAGCCTGAGGATCATCCAGCAGTGCATCGACAACATGCCTGCCGGACACTATAAATCGGACCATGCCCTGGCCATCCCGCCCAGAAAAGACAAAACCATGACCGATATTGAAACGCTGATCACGCATTTTGTGGGCGTCTCCTGGGGGCCTGTCATTCCGCCGGGAGAATCCATGGTGCCCGTGGAAGCGTCCAAAGGCAGCAACGGCTATTACCTGATCAGCGATGGAAGTACCTCTTCCTATCGCACGCGGGTCCGGACACCTTCTTTCCCGCACATGCAGATGCTGCCGTTTATCAGCAAAGGGTATACCATTCCTGATCTGCTTTCCATTCTGGGAGCAATGGATTTTGTGCTGGCGGATCTGGACAGATAAAAAATTGAAAAACAACGATTGAAATGTTGACGGAGATAGAAAAAAAAGAAATTCTGGAAGAGACCGAGCAGTATCCTGCTCCGCAAGGTGCCTGTATTGATGCACTGAAGGTGGTTCAAAAACACCGGGGCTGGGTATCGGATGAGTCCGTGAAAGACGTGGCGGAGATCCTGAATATGTCGGAGGAAGAGGTGGACGGCGTGGCCACTTTTTATACGCGCATCTACCGCAAGCCCGTAGGCAGAAATGTCATTCTGCTTTGCGACGGGATCAGCTGCATGATCATGGGATATGATTCCATTTATGAACGGATCTCCAAAAAACTGGGTATCCGGTACGGAGAAACCACGGCCGATGACCGTTTTACGCTGCTTCCGGTCACCTGTCTGGGTGATTGCGACCATGCCCCGACCCTGATGATCAATGATGATCATTACAACGGGATCAAAACGGAAAATATTGATGAACTTCTTGAAAACTATAAATAACGCACCATGGAAAGGCCTTTAACTGAACATATCAAACCTGGTTTGCCGCCCTTGAGTTTTCAGGAATATCAAAAAGCGGGCGGATACGCGGGAGTGGAGAAGGCGTTGAAAGCCTTAACCCCGCCGGAAGTTAGCGCGCTGGTAAAGGATTCAAAATTGCTCGGACGCGGCGGCGCGGGCTTTCCCACGGCCGTGAAATGGAGCCTGGTACCGCTGGAAAAAGTCCAGGGCAAACCCAATTATCTGGTTTGCAATGCCGACGAAATGGAACCGGGCACGTTCAAAGACCGGTATCTGCTGGAAGGGAACCCCCATCAGCTCATCGCCGGGATGATCACGGCGGCCTATGCCATCCAGGCCGAAAAGGCCTTTATTTTTCTCCGCTGGGCTTATAAAAAAGCAGAACAGGTCCTTCGCAAAGCGCTGGCAGAAGCTTATGAAGCCGGTTATCTGGGCGAAAATATCCTGGGTTCCGGATTCAGTCTGGACATCTACGTCCATGTGAGTGCCGGAAGATATATCTGCGGTGAGGAAACCGCCCTGCTGAATTCCCTGGAAGGGAAAAGGGCCATCCCCCGCACCAAACCTCCCTTTCCCGCCATCAGCGGGTTGTTTGGAAGACCCACCGTGGTGAACAATGTAGAAACGCTTTCGTGGATTGCCCACATTGTGGAACATGGCGCCGAATGGTTTCATGGGCTGAGTCACACCGACACCGGCGGCACCAAGTTGTTTGGCGTCAGCGGACGGGTGAAGAAGCCGGGCCTATGGGAGCTCCCGTTGGGAACCACCGTACGGGAGATCCTGGAAGAACATGCAGGAGGGATGTCCGAAGGATATCGTTTCCGCGGCCTGCTGCCCGGAGGTGCCTCCACGGATTTTCTGGTGGAGGAGCATCTGGATGTCCCCATGGATTTTTCCACCGTGGCGGCTGCCGGAAGCCGGATGGGTACCGGCACCATGATCATCCTTGACGACAGGACCTGCCCGGTGGCTTTTATCAAAAATGTGGAACGCTTCTTTGCCAAGGAAAGCTGCGGCTGGTGTACACCCTGCCGCGAAGGCCTGCCCTGGGTTGAAAAAGTGCTGGAATCCATCGAAGAAGGCCGGGGGAAGATGGAACATATGGATATTTTAAAATTCCACACCAAATATTTAGGTCCCGGCCATACGTTTTGCGCCCATGCCCCCGGCGCGGCAGAACCCCTGCAGAGCGGGCTGAAATATTTTTATGACGACTTTGTACAGCATATTCATGAACAAAAATGTCCCTGGAAATGACAATGGTGAAAATACAGATAGACGGAAAACAGTTTGAAGTTAAGGAAGGCCAGAACCTCCTGGAAGTAAGCCTGGCCCTGGGAATGAATGTGCCTCATTTCTGCTATCATCCGGCCATGGGTTCCGTAGGCGCCTGCCGGCTCTGTGCAGCCAAAAAATACCGCGATGCCGACGACAAACAGGGGCGTATCGTAATGTCCTGCCTGGAACCCGTAACCGAAGGCATGATCGTCTCCTTTCAGGATGTGGATTCCAAAGACTTTCGTGCTTCCGTGGTCGAAGGCCTGATGACCAACCACCCCCACGACTGCCCGGTTTGCGACGAAGGCGGTGAATGCCATCTGCAGGACATGACCATCATGACCGGCCACAACTACCGGCGTTTCGATTTTAAAAAGCGGACTTACAACAACCAGTACCTCGGGCCATTCATCGCCCACGAAATGAACCGCTGTATCCAGTGTTACCGCTGTGTCCGGTTTTACCGGGATTATGCCGGCGGCAAAGATCTGAATGCTTTTGCCTCGCACAATCATGTGTATTTCGGCAGGCACAAGGAAGGTACACTCGAGAGCGAATTCAGCGGAAACCTGGTGGAAGTATGCCCCACGGGGGTGTTTACCGACAAACCGTTCCACAAACATTATACCCGTAAATGGGACCTTTCCAATGCCCCGTCGGTATGTACGGGATGCAGCGTCGGTTGCAACATTATCGTCAGCGAACGGTATGGTTCCATGCGGCGCGTTATGAACCGGTATAACGGGGCGGTGAACGGCTATTTCATCTGTGACCGCGGCCGTTTCGGTTATGAATTCGTGAATGATAAAGAACGGATCCGGGAAGTGATGATCCGCAACCAAAAGGATCAAACCCCTGAACCGGCCAGCATGGAAACGGCGATCTCTCGCCTGAACGAAGCACTTTCGGCCGGAAAGAAAATCGCCGGGATCGGATCACCCCGGGCTTCCCTGGAATCCAATTTTGCCCTGATGAAACGGGTGGGAAAGGAAAACTTTTATCATGGAATCCCTGAGAAAGAACAGCGGCTCACCCGTACCATCATCAATTTCCTGCAGCAAAGCGATGTGCGCACGCCTTCGCTGAAGCAGATGGAGAAAGCCGATGCGGTGATCGTTTTGGGAGAAGACCTGGTCAATACGGCACCCATGGTGGCCCTGGCCTTGCGACAAGCCGTCCGGAATCTGTCTTTCGAGGAAGCCGAAGAAAAAAATATCCCGGTGTGGAACGACGGTCCGCTGCGTGAACTGGCCCAGAACGACCGGAGTCCTTTGTTTGTCCTGACCCCGTTCAAAGACAGCCTGGATGAAATTGCGGAAGAGGTGGTGAGGGATTCTTACCAGGGAATTGCCCAATTCGGCTTTGCCCTGGCTGCCCTGCTGGACAACAACGCCCCTGCCACGGCCGATCTGGCGCCTGCCCTTCGGGCACGCGCCGAAAAGATGGCCACCCTCCTGAAAAATGCCCGGAATCCCCTGATCGTTTCAGGAATTCATTCCGGCGAGGAAGCCGTGGTCCTGGCGGCCCTGAATCTGGCGAAAGCCTTGAAAACCGTGAACCAACACACCATGGTTAGCATGGTCCTGCCGGAGTCCAACAGCATGGGGCTGGCCCTGATGCCCGGAAAATCCCTGGACGATCTGGCCGAAATAAAAGGACTGGACACCCTCGTAATACTCGAAAACGATCTGTATCGCAGGGCGCGCAAAGAAACCGTCGAGGGCCTGTTTACCAAAAGCAAAACCGTTGTCGTCCTCGATCATCTGAAAAATCAAACCACACAACAGGCAGACATCCTGCTTCCTGCCGCCACGTTTGCCGAAGCCGAAGGCACCCTTGTCAATCATGAGGGACGTGCCCAGCGGTTTTACAAAGCCCTTCCCGGGAAAAGCCCGGTGATGGAGAGCTGGCGCTGGCTGGCAGCACTGGGCGAGACCCAGGGGCAACATCCCGCGAAAGCCTGGAAACGCTTTGATGAGGTGGTAACCGCCCTGGCAACCGAGCTGTCCCTGTTTAAGAGTCTGAAAGATCACATGCCCGATGCCGATTTCAGGATGCTCAGCGAAAAAGTTCCGAGACAGACCTTCCGTTACAGCGGGCGTACCTCGATGAATGCCAACAAAGCCGTCAGTGAAGCGGGTGTGTTGCAGGATGCTGATTCGCCGCTGGCTTTCAGTATGGAAGGCCAACCGGAGACGCCCCCCTCGTCGCTGACGCCCTTTTACTGGAGTCCGGGGTGGAATTCGGTCCAGGCGCTGTACAGTTACCTGGACGAACCCAACGGTTCCATGAAAGGCGGCGACCCCGGCATCCGGCTCATCGAACCGGCGGAAAAAAGTACCGTGGCGTATTTCAATACCGTAAATACACATGGAAACCGGGGAAAAGACTGGCAACTCCTCCCCGTGTACCAGATCTTCGGCAGCGAAGAGCTGAGCATTCACGGCGAGGCGGTGGCCCAACGTATGAAGGAACCTTTTGTGATTCTGAATCCGGAAGATGCCCAAACGATTGGCGTGGCGGATGGAGATCCTGTGCAACTGGAGACGGAAGGCAACCAATTGACGATCAAGGTAAATATAGAAAATACCCTGCCGAAAGGATTGGCAGGACTGGTCAAAAATCTGCCCGGGATGCCGTTTGTAACGATGCCTGGAACGGGCCGGTTTGCAAAAATAAAGAGCTGATGATGCATCAAATTCTGATTATAGTAGGCGTACTGGTACTGGCATTGACTGTAGCCGCCGGTTTGATCTGGGTGGAACGGAGGCTGCTTTCGTTCTGGCAGGACCGGAAAGGCCCGAACCGCGTGGGTCCACTGGGCCTGGGTCAGGTGCTGGCCGATATGATCAAGTTGTTTTTTAAGGAAGACTGGACGCCGCCCTTTGCCGATAAACCCGTGTTTATCCTGGCCCCCGGCATCCTGGTCTTCACCATCCTGCTGACTTACGCCATCATCCCCTTCGGCCCGCATTTTTTGGTGTTCAATTCCAATATCGGGATCCTGCTCTTCCTGGGGAATTCTTCCATCGGGGTTTACAGCATTGTGCTGGGCGGATGGGCTTCGAACAACAAATATTCACTGATCGGCGCCATGCGTGCTTCCGCACAGATGCTCACCTACGAAGTGTTTATGGGGCTTTCGCTCATGGGCGTCGTGATGATGGCCGACAGTTTTAATCTGAATACCATTGTGGAAGCACAGCGCAGCGGTTGGTTCATCCTTCCGCAGTTTGTCGGCTTCCTGGTGTTTTTCATCGCCGGCGTGGCGGAAACGCACCGGCTTCCCTTCGACATTCCCGAAGCGGAAGGCGAACTGGTTGCCGGCTACCACTCTGAATATTCAGGGATGAAGTTCGGTATGTTTTTCGTCGGCGAGTACCTCGGCATCACCCTGATCTCGGCACTGATCGCCACGCTGTTTTTCGGCGGCTGGCTGGGACCGTCGTTCCTGCCGCCGTTTTTTTGGCTGATGATCAAGACCGCTTTCTTTATCGTCATCTTCATCCTGTTGCGTGCTTCGCTGCCCCGGCCCCGTTACGACCAGCTGATGCGGTTCGGATGGAAGATCCTGTTTCCGCTGGCGCTGCTCAATGTATTGATCACAGGAGCAATCCTGATATTTGTCAAATGATGTTAACGATTTAAAATAAGGACCATGTTCAGCATACTTCAAACCATCTGGTTAACTTTCCTGCACCTTTTCCATAAGACGGAAACGGTGGAATATCCTGAGGTGAAGCCTTATCTGGCCCCTCGTTACCGCGGACGGATCGTCCTGACGCGGGACGCAGACATGAACGAACGGTGTGTGGCCTGTAACCTCTGTGCCGCCGCCTGTCCCGTGGACTGCATCTCACTCCAGGCTGCAGAGGATGAAAACGGCAGAAGATATCCCGAGTTCTTCAGGATCAATTTTTCAAGATGTATTTTCTGCGGTTTTTGTGAAGAAGCCTGTCCCACCTATGCCATCCAGCTGATCCCGGACACCGAAATGGGCGAATACGACCGGCAGAATCTGGTTTATGAAAAGGAACATCTGCTCATCAGCGGACAGGGAAAATATCACGATTATAATTTTTACAAACAGGCAGGCGTCGATATGGGCGTGAAGGGAATAGGAGAAGGAGAAATGGAAGAAAAGCCCGTCGACATCCACGACCTGCTGTCTTAATTTTAGAACGATGAATGCATTTTTCTACATAGCAGCTTCTGTCGCCCTCGTGGCCACGACCATGGCCATTTCCAGGCGCAATGCGATTCATGCGTTGTTGTATCTGATCTTGTCCATGCTCTCGCTGTCGGTGGTGTTCTACCTGCTGCAGGCGCCTTTCATTGCCGTACTGGAAGTGATCATTTATGCCGGAGCCATCATGGTGCTCTTCATCTTTGTTACCATGATGCTGAACGTCTGGCTGGAAGAAAAAATGGAGCGCCGGTGGCTGCAGGCCAAAATGTGGATCGTCCCGGCCATCCTGTCGCTGATCTTGCTGGCAGACCTGCTGTTTGCCACGCACAACCTGCAATCGCTGCCCGTCAGCACGAAGATCATTTATCCCAAACAGGTGGGGATTTCCATGTTCACCACCTATCTGATGGCCGTGGAAATCGCTGCCATCCTGCTGATCGCAGGCGTCATCGGGGCGTTCCATCTGGGAAGTCAGAAGAAGAAAGTGATGCATCGTTTTTTAGAAAAAAAATAAAGATATGCTTACAGTACCCTTGGAAGTGATGATGATTTTTGCCGGACTGCTGTTCCTGATCGGGCTGGCAGGCCTGCTGGTGAGAAGAAACATCCTTTTCATGCTCATGTGTGTGGAGATCATGTTCAACAGCGCCGGGCTGGTATTCATCATTGCCGGCACGCACTGGGGGCAACCCGATGGACAGGTGATGTTCATTTTTATCCTGGCCGTGGCGGCGGTGGAGGTTTCCATTGGCCTGGCCCTGACCCTTCAGGTATATCATCACTATAAGACGCTGAACGTGGATGCGATAAACAAATTAAAAGACCATAATTAAAACGAGCGGGAAATGACAACATACATCGGACTTATTCCGGCCATACCCCTGTTGGGCTTTTTGATCCTGGGTCTTTTCGGTTCCAGAATGCGCGGCCGGACGGCTGGTTTCCTGGGCACTGCTGCCGTCGGACTTTCTGCCGTGCTGACGTTCCTCGTTGGGGCCCAATACCTGAACGGCCTGCCGGAAACCAAAGCCTGGACGGTAACCCTGTGGCAATGGATCAGTGCCGGAAGCCTGAAGGTAAATATCTCTTTCAGCCTCGACGCCCTTTCGCTGGTATTTATTTTCGTGATCACCTTTGTGGGCTTTTTAATCCATTTGTATTCCATCGAATTCATGGAAAAGGATGAAGGCTTTGCCCGCTTTTTTGCGTATATGAACCTTTTTGTGGGATCGATGCTGATCCTGGTCCTGGCCGGCAATTTGCTGGTGATGTATTTGGGTTGGGAAGGCGTGGGCCTGTGCAGTTACCTGCTGATCGGATTCTGGTATAAAGAACCGGAAAACGGTTACGCTGCCCGGAAAGCATTCATCTTTACCCGTATCGGCGATACGGCCCTGATCCTGGGCATCATTTTGTTGTTCCTCAACTTCGGTACCCTGAACATCCATCAGATCCTGCAGCTGGCGCCCGGAAAATGGACATCCGGCTCCACCGTGGCCACCATCGCGGCCGCCCTGCTGCTGGGCGGTGCACTGGGAAAATCGGCCCAGCTGCCGCTGCAATCCTGGTTGCCCGATGCCATGGCAGGCCCCTCACCCGTGAGCGCCCTGATCCATGCGGCCACCATGGTGACCGCCGGCGTGTATCTCATCGCCCGGACCCATGTCCTCTTTGCCCTGGCCCCCGTGGTGCAGACCGCGGTGGCCGTGATCGGTGCCCTGACGCTGCTGATCGCAGGCTTCAGTGCGCTGGCACAACACGATATAAAGCGGA